>JAGGTZ010000191.1 GCA_021158805.1 Thermoproteota archaeon
GTTGCTCCAATGACGATTACCTTACCTCTACTCTCCAAGCCATCCATTAACGCCAATAGCTGAGCTACTACTCTCCTCTCAACCTCACCTGTAACCTCCTCTCTCTTTGGCGCTATTGCATCTATCTCATCTATGAATATTATGGATGGTGAATTCTTCTCCGCCTCCTCAAATATCTCCCTAAGCCTCTTCTCACTCTCCCCATAGTACTTGGACATTATCTCCGGTCCTGAAATGCTTATGAAGTGGGCATTGCTCTCATTGGCTACTGCCTTAGCTAGAAGTGTTTTACCTGTACCTGGTGGCCCATAGAGCAGTACGCCCTTGGGTGGTTCTATTCCAAGCCTCTGGAACAATTCAGGGTGCCTCAGTGGTAGCTCTACCATCTCCCTTATCTTCTGGATTGCATCCTTGAGTCCTCCAATGTCCTCATAAGTTACTCTAGGGATCTTCCTCTCCTCAGGGGCGGGCTTCTCGCTTATCTCTATCTCAGTCTCAGGTTCAACTATCACAGCATCTGCTATCGGTTGCATCCCAACGACAACGAGTTCTATTCTAGTTCCGAGGACATCTATTGGTATCCTATCTCCTCTAGTTAAAGGCCTCCCTTCTAATAACCTCTTCAGATACTCTTCACCACCAAAGAGTCTAAGTGGCTCGGTTGGGGCTAGCAGTATCTTCCTAGCTGGCCTTGCTACGGCCTTCCTTATTCTTATGGTATCGTCGATAGCTGCACCTGCGTTCCTTCTAGTATAACCGTCGATACGAATGATCCCCTTTCCATAATCAGTTGAATAGGATGGCCATGCCCTGGCTGCTGTGACTTTACTGCCCTCTATTAAGATAACATCACCTGTTTCGATACCTAACTCCTCCATAGTCCTGGGATCTAACCTAGCTATGCCCCTTCCTACGTCCTGCGAGTGAGCCTCTGCTACTCTTAAGCTAACTGACTTTCTCTCCGACATAAAAAACACCCTTTAAGAAAAATAAGCCTATTCGACCTTTATCTTGGTACCTCCCTCCTTTATCGGTTCCTTAGGCTTCAAGGTTATTTCTAATATCCCGTTATTATACCTGGCTCTAGCGCTCTTTGGGTCTACCTCCACTGGCAATTCTACTTGAGTTTTGTACTTCCTCTCTCCGTTTTCTGCCCTTATTCTCACAACCTTCTCAGTAGCCTCTACTTCGATTTTATCCTTGCTAACTCCAGGAATCTCGGCTATTACCTTAACCTCATTAGCCTTATCATCTACTATTACGTCGACGAAGGGCTCCCTGAAACCAGGCTCTTCTTCTATTATTGGGGGTTTAACGTTCCCAAACCTCCTCACTATAGGTTTGCCATCGGGTCCTATAGTTATACTGAAGCCGTAGACATACGGACCAAGAGTCTCGCCCTTTAAGCCGCGTGTGAATAACTCGTCAAACATCCTCTCTAGTTCCTCCATTTCCTTCTCCATATCCTCAAAGAACTTCTTCCAGTGCCTGCTCCACCACATAACCCTCAACTCACCTCCAATATTATCCTAGAAGTTAATATATATAAAAATTTTATCTAACTTACTTAGAAAGTTTCTTTAGCCTCCGGAGTATCTCCTCCCTCATCCAGAGGAGCTGAGCTTCTATATCCTCTATCTCACTAAGCAGATGGTCTATGTCCTTTATTATTGATGAGGAAGTTAGAATTGTTTCTGAAAAGGAGTTTATCTCACTCAAACTCTCTAATCTAATTCGAATCTCGTTCAGCTTCTCTCTAACATCCCTTTCTATGAGGATCTGGGATGGCTTTATTTCCAATGCCTTCATCTGTAGAGAATCCTCAGTTAATGTAATGACGAGTCTCATAGATCTAGAGATCCTATAGTATTTCCTTGGCCTTCCTGCTCCCTCCTTGATAGAGAATGATTCAATTATACCGAGCTCTTCTAACTCTCTTACTTGTTTTAGTACAGCAGGTGGTGTTATTCCGAGAATCTCGGCTAATTCCTTGAGATTAAGCGGTCTTCTAGCTATAACTGAGATTATTTTACGCTTAGTTTCTCCTGAGAGAGCCTCTATTATATCCTCAGCTTTCATTTTCCTCATGGTAAATTATTATAAATAGGATTATTTAAGGTTTTATACCTAAAGCACGGAGAACTTCAACGTTGAATAAAGGTTTACTTATAGCTATTTTTCCGCATATAGGGGTGGTAAAATGGCTGCAAATAGAGAATACACGAAATTTGTAGCTATAATTGGTGTAATGGCTGCATTAACGGCTGTTGCAACTATGATCATTCAGATACCAACTCCAGCCACACAAGGCTACATAAACCTAGGAGATACAATGGTAATGTTGGCTGGAACTCTCTTTGGTTCTATTGTAGGTGGACTATCAGGAGGAATTGGGTCTGCGCTAGCAGATCTCCTATCAGGGTACGCCCATTGGGCTCCCTTTACCTTAGTAATTAAGGGCATAGAAGGGTATATCGCTGGGTTAGCTAGGGGAAGGGGAAAAATCTCCTCTCTACTATTGCTGCTCATTGCTGGCATAGAGATGGTTTCAGGATACTTCATAGTTGAGGTTTGGCTCTATGGTCTAGGAGGCGCGCTAGCTGAGGTTCCAGGCAATAGCTTTCAAGCAGCATCGGGGATAATATTCGCATATATTTTAACACCGGTCCTTAAGAAGGCGTTAGGGATATGAAGCTTAGGGGTAAGCTACCTCCTAATCTCCTTAAGGGGGAGATACTTGAGAAGTTACCAACCCAGGGAAAGGGTGTAATTCTAGGACCGGCCTTGGGGGAAGATGCTGCCATAATAGATGTTGGCAATGGGACAATAGCTATACACTCTGATCCTGTAACCGGAGGAGGTGAACTGGCCGGCTGGCTCTCGGTGTACGTAGCTTCCAATGACATAGCTACAAGGGGAGTTAAGCCAGACTGGCTCCTCACGGTTTTTCTTTTTAGAGAGAATATATCAAAGGAGGAAATAAGGGAGATTGTTAATCAAGTTGGTGAGGCGGCAAAGCAGATAGATGCTGTGGTGGTCGGCGGCCATACCGAGGTAACACCCTCCCTTCCATTTAATATTGTAGTAACTACTGCTTTAGGCCTCTCGAAGGGGAAGATATTGAACACGAGGGACGCAAAAGAGGGGGATAAGCTTATTGTGACAAAAGCTGTTGGGTTAGAGGGCACTGCCATATTAGCCACAGAGCTTGAAGATGAGCTAAAAAAGAAGGGTGTTGCTAAGAGCACCTTAGTAAACTCTCAGGGCTTTATAAGGGAGATAAGTATTGTGAAGGAAGCCCTCATATCTAAAGACATCGCTAACTCAATGCATGATCCGACGGAGGGCGGTCTAATCGGGGGGGTTCAAGAGATGGCCCTTGCCTCGGGCCATGGTTTTAGGATCTATGAGGATAGAGTACCCATAAGGAAAGAGACCTTAGAGATATGCAGGGCCTTAGGAATCGATCCTCTGAAGCTTATAAGCTCTGGAAGTTTATTAATATCTGTGAGGAACGAGAGGGCCACTGAACTTGTAAATTTACTGAAAAGTAAAGGGGTTAATGCATCAATTATTGGGGAATTAACTCCTGAAGCTGAAGGAATGAAACTTGTGAGGAAAGATGGATCTGAAGACGATCTCTCCATGCCAGTAGTGGATGAGCTGTGGAGGGTCTTAGATTAAGTTAAAAATTATACCTGCCTCTCAGCAAGGGGGATAGCTTGGACATAGTGGCATGCGTTAAGTTAGTGTACGATGAGACTCAGATCCCCTTAAGTGGGGATCAGCTTCTAATCGAGGAAGCTCCTGTGAAGATAAGTGATATGGATAAGAATGCCCTCGAGGAAGCAGTTAGGATAAAAGAGGAGAAGGGTGGCACCGTCACAGTAGTTCTTGTGGTGACAGGACCATTCGACGAGACTATCTTAAAGGAAGCTTTGGCAATGGGCGCGGATAGAGCCCTTATCATAGAAGGCGATGAGCTAGTGGGCCACAATCCCTTCAGGACAGCTCAAGCGATAGCTAAGGCAATTAAAGAGAAAGGTATCGGTTATGATTTAATACTCTGTGGAGAGGGTTCTTCCGACCAGTATAGTTGTGCCATGCCTGCCATGCTGGCAGAAATGCTTTCTCTACCAGTAGCAACATTCGTTGGAAGTATGGAAGTTGGTGAGGACAATGTCATAGTAGAGAGATATCTGGAAGGTGGCTTCGAAAGGCTCGAGATCCCCTTGCCGGCCATTATCTCTGTTACTTCTGAGGTAAATGAACCCAGAATACCCACTGTTATCCAGATAATGAGGGCTGGAAAAAAGGAAAAGATCAATGTTAGCGCATCTGAACTAAACCTCAGCTATCCACAAGTTGAATTAGTAGAAATAAAGGCCTTGATCAAGGAAAGGAAGAGGGAGAAACTAGAAGGAGATCCAAGCGAGGTAGCTAAGAAGATAGCTGATATACTGGCTGAGAAGGGGGTGATATGATGAGGATACTGGCTATTTCCGATAAGATCAACCTTCCTAGACTTGTTGCTGCTGCTAAATCCCTTAACCCCAAAGAGCTAGTAGTCATTACTTCAGCAGAAGCCAATGTGCCGGCTGACAAGCTCATAATAGCCAAACTAGGTGATGGTCTAAATGAGTGCTGGGTTAAGCTGGTTGAGGAACAACTAGATGGATACGATCTGACGATGATGCCCTCAACAAGGAACTTTAAGGAAATAGCAGCAAGAATAGCGGCAAGGAAGGAGATTCCATATCTCTCAGAGGTGCTCGATGTTAGGTTGGAGGAGGGTATAGTAGTGAGTAGAATGATATTCAGTGGAAGAGGTATTGAAGTATTGAAAACCCAACTGCCGGCGATACTCACCTTAAATTTAGATCCTTATGAACCCCTAGAAGGGCAGCCCTCCTCTGTAGAGGAGCTAGAGTTCAATTGTAGTCCCCAAGTAAAGCTACTGGAGAGGAGGGAGAAAGAGGCCGAAGTAGACCTCACTAAAGCTGAAGTTATAGTGTCTGTCGGGAGAGGTCTCAAAAAGAAGGAAGACCTAGATATTATAAGAGAACTAGCGTCCCTGCTTGGAGCAGAGGTTGCCTGTACTAGACCGATCTCAGCTGATTTCAAATGGCTACCCGAGGAGAGGCATGTTGGTATGACTGGTGTTAGGGTGAAACCTAAAGTTTACTTGGCATTGGGCATCTCTGGACAGATACAGCACGTAGTTGGTTTCAGGGATGCAGAGACCGTGGTAGCCGTAAATATAGATCCAGAGGCCCCAATTTCTGAAGTCAGTGATTACATGATAGTTGGCGACCTCTATGAAGTTGTACCCAAATTAATAGAGGAGATTAAGAGGAGAAAGAGCTAGTTAATCACTCTTCCAGGAGTTCCCCTCCTAATTTTTCCAATGCATCATCTAGGCCCTCTTTAGGGCCCGTCAACACTAATATATCTCCCTCCCTCAGGATTTCCTCGTCTTTAGGGGCGTAGATCCATCTTACTCCTCTCTTTATTGCTATGATCCACATCCCAGTAGTCTCTTCTAAGTTTAGGTCACCTATTCTCCTACCTAATACCTCGCTATCCTCCTTCAGAAGTACTCTTGCTACGGTATCCTCGCTTTCCTCGACAACAGCCTCCATTACTGGATGCGCTGCTGTTCCCCTCTCCACTATGAGTGCCATCCTACATGCAGCATCTCCTAGCCTTTCTGAAGCCGAAGCAGCTCTAAGTATGGGATAAAGCTCCTCCGGTTTCGACTTCGGGAGAAGTTCTGTCATCGCCTCCATGTATAGCGTCTCTTCTAACTCGTCCAGCTCTTCCTCTATTCTCCTTACCTCTGATGCCATGCTGGGATTGTTATATAGTAGGGACGCATATGCTAGATAAGTAGCTAGCTCTGCAAGGCTCCTCATACTATTCAATCTCTCTGCTATTGTCTTTGAAGCTTCATCAACCTTCTCAATAGGACTTTCAGGAACTATAACTTTCCTGTTTTCTCCCTTGGCTAAAGCCCTAGCAGTCTCTATGCTCTCCCGTGTACCCTCCAGTAATATCAGATCTCCTGCCTCCACTTCCAAATCCGGGGGGATATCGAAGATCCATCTCTTCTTTTTCTTTAGAGCCAAGACTTCGCACCCAGCTATGTTAGTTGGGTCATAGAGCTCCTTTCCTCTCATTGATATGAGTGGTGATGACTCTTCGACTCTTACCAGGCCTATTATATCCTCAGCAGTATAGAGCATCCAGCTTAAAGCTGGATGAACGGGAAATCCCCTTAGCACCAATCTAACTAGATCTGCCATGGCATCACTGATCTCATCTACGGCTATCCCTATATCAAGTAGAGCCGCTAGCTCATCAGCCTCCTTAGGAGATCTACCTGCTACAATAGTCATCTTGAATAGGTTATACCTAAGTTCGTCCAGTTCGGACTCTAATCCCAGTACTTCATCGGCGAGTTCCTTATCCTGGTACATAAGGGCGGCATATGCAAGACTTACGGCAAATTCTGAGGCATCCTTCATCTCAACAAGTATATCACGGACGCTCATTGGTTCACTTTCCAACTTGACATCCGATTGTGGAAACTAGGTGAAGGTTAAAAACCTGATTCGTCTAGATCGTCCTCCCCTAAATACTCACCAGTCGCTATCTCTATTATCTCAAGAGGTATTCTGCCCGGATTTACTAACTCATAAATAGTTCCTACAGGTATTTGAACTCCGTCTCCCTTAGTTAGTACCTTCTCGTCTCCATTAACCCTTATAGTTGCAGTTCCACTGAGTATCCCCCAGTATATGGACTTATGGTAATGCCTCCTAGGTCCGAAACCCTTTCCGGGATGAACCTTAATCCTCCTCACCTCGTAGCCATCACCTCTTAGCAGGGACTCCGTTAGACCCCACTGTTCATAGACTACCCTGTGCCGTAAAGCTTCTGGGAGCTTCTCCTTCAACATACTCTCAATTAACCCCTTAAGGTTCTGTCCATGCCCTCTTGGCATTACTAAAATTGCATCTTCATCGTCCACGATAATCATATCTCTGACATCGACTAGGGCGACCAAGCGCTTTGATAATATGAGATTTCCCTCAGAATTGGACATCTTAACTCTACCACTTAAGGCATTACCCATGTTATCCTTATCTAGCAGCTCGTAAATAGCTTCAAAACTACCTAGATCGCTCCATCCTAGATTCTCGGTCGGGACAATAGCTAAATTTGATGGTATCTTGCTGAGCATTCCACTGCTTATATCGATCTTCTGGACATTCCTATAAGCCTCTTTAACATCACTATATCTCTTGAACGGCTCGACCACACCAGGTAGGACCCTCTCGATAATGTCGAGGAATGTCGATAATTTGAATGTCATGATCATAGTGCTCCAGAACCATCCACCCTCCCTCATCATCTCCTCTGCCATAGTCTTACTAGGTTTCTCAACAAATCTCTCCACCTTGTATACACCCTCTCTCAGTGGCTCTCCTATCTTAACATATCCGAAGCCCGGCTCCGGTTTTGAAGGAGGTACTGAGACCAGGGATATATACCCTCTACTAGCAGCATCGAGAGACACCTTCATAGCTCTGAAGAACTCCGACTCGTTCATTATCATATGATCGGAGGGAAATACCATGATGAGCGCATCGTCAAGCCCCCATCTCTCTACAGCATATTTCAACCCATAGTATATGGCTGGGGCCGTGTCCTTCCTCTCAGGCTCTAATACGATATCTTCCTCATCCAATGGAAGTCCTATCTCTCTAGCTTGGCCCAAAGCCTGAAACTTGTATATATCAGATGTTACTACGAGCGTTTTATCAGCTAGGAGCTCCGATCTTCTCAATGACTGTTGATAGGTTGATTCGTCACTAATGACCTTAGCAAATTGTTTGGGGTACTCCATTCTGCTTAGGGGCCATAATCTTGTCCCAAA
>JAGGTZ010000116.1 GCA_021158805.1 Thermoproteota archaeon
AGGATGGGGGCCTGCCACGCCCCAGACCCGGGTTCAAATCCCGGCGGCCGCACCACTTTTGCCGGGGTGAGGTAGCCTGGTAACCTGGGGGCCTGTGGAGCCCTTAACCCGGGTTCAAATCCCGGCCCCGGCCTACATTTCGAAGAATATGAAGAGGCTAATGAAGGTGTGGTACTCTAAAAAGCCTAGTTGGTGGACCCGCCGGGATTCGAACCCGGGACCTCCGGCTTGCAAAGCCGGCGCTCTACCAACTGAGCTACGGGCCCAAGTCCCTTGAGGGGAAATCCGACTAATAACCTTTTCGTAAGGTACTGGTGCAGACTATTAAGGAGAGATGACTTAGAAAGTGGATATCTGACTTTTAAAGCCTGCATTGTAACTGAATTATCTCAATTAATCTGACTTCAGTAATTTACCTTCAAGATTATTGCAGGACTGTATGGATCTCAAGTGTTATGTCAAATCTTTGTACAGTAACGCCGCTAAAGTACAGTAAATATTTTTAGAGACCACCATAAATATCTATATTGAACTGTATAGGAGGGATAATTTCTCAACTTTTATTATTAATGCTCTTGCACAGAGCATTATCGTCAAACTAACGCCTTACTTTAAATACAGAGATCTCTCTATCCTACTGAGAAGACCAATAAGCTAGAAGGGGATGGGTATTGAAGTCAATAATAAAGTCTGCTGGTCGTAGAATAGAGGGAGAGCTTCATGAGATCCCTCAAAAAGTATCTCCTGAAGATTCAGCTCTTAAAGACTTTGTTGAGAGAGTAAAGGCCAGAATAGTAATCATGGGAGTAGGTGGTGCCGGTAGTAATACAATTACTCGTCTTAATGCCATTGGAGTTGACGCTGTTGAGACCGTCGCTGTAAATACAGACGCTCAACATCTCCTAGCTACAGTGGCTGACAGAAAGATATTACTAGGGAAAGAGCTGTGTGGAGGTAACGGATCTGGGGGAGATCCAAGAATAGGGGAAGAAGCAGCCAAAGAGAGTTCTGAGGAACTCAAAGAGTTCCTTCAGGGTACCGACATACTCTTCATAATGGCTGGTCTTGGAGGAGGGACTGGCACCGGTGCATCACCCATAATAGCAGAAGTAGCAAAGCAAGTAGGAGCAGTAGTTGTCTCAATAGTAACTCTACCCTTCTCTGCTGAGGGCTCGAAGAAGAAAGAGGTAGCTATAGAAGGATTAGCCAAGCTAGCTGAATCTTCAGACACTATCGTAGTTGTAAACAATGATAGAATCTTAGATATAGCGAAGGAACTACCTCTGCATCAAGCATTCTTCATTTCAGACGAGATAGTGGCTAGGGCTGTAAAAGGTATAGTAGAAATCGTCATGAAGCCGGGTCTAATAAATGTAGATCTTGCTGATCTGAGAAATGTTCTGGAGAGTGGTGGACCGGCAGTCCTCTCCTTTGGAGAGAGTGATGGCGAGAACAGGGCTATAGAAGCGGTAGAGGATGCTCTAGGTAACCCTCTGCTAGAAGCAGACATATCTGGCGGGAAGTCCGCCATAATAAACATAACATCGGGTCCAGACTTCTCCTTAGATGAAATGGAACAGATAGTTGAGGCAATAGTTGGCTCCCTAGACCCGACAGCTAACGTCATATGGGGAGCTAGAATAGACGAGTCACTCAAGGGTGTTGTACAGGTTCTCTTGGTAGTTACTGGGGTGGCCTCTCCCAGCGTGGAAGCTGCCCTCCAAGGTGGTGCTGTGGAGGCCGTTACTGAGAGACCTACAATAGCTAGGGTAGAGAGGGCCACGATACCTAGAAGGTCATCGGAGAGGAGGACAGTACCCTTAGCTAGGGAAGTAAGGGAACCCGAGAAGGACCTTGGCCTAGATGAACTGTGAGGTGTTCAGAATGGGCAAACCTAAATCCAAGCCAAAGACTAAGGAGAGATCAAACCTCTGGGACTATATCGTGCAAACGCTTAAGGTAGCTGAAAAACCAGGATGGGAAGATGTATGGAATACATTTAAAGTGACAGTCACCGGCTTCCTCTTAGTGGGCATAATCGGATTCCTGATACAGCTGACCGCCCTCTTTCTCGTAGGCGGATAGGTGTTCTAATGGAGAGCCGAACTCAACACGCCTTATTTTTTACGATTAGGATGATCTCAGGGAGAGAAATTAATGTAATTAGGCTGCTAATGGCTAGAACATCTGCAACTGGAGCCAGAATAAAATCTATCTTATTTATCCCGCGGTTCAAAGGATACCTATTCGTAGAGGCCGACAGGGAATATGAGGTTCGAAGGCTTATTAGAGGACTCTCTAAGGTGAGGCTTGTGTCTACGAGCCCCATACCTCTACAGGAAATAGAAAACCTGATATCTGCTGAAGCTGCTGGTATCGAAATAGAGCCAGGGGACATAGTGAAAATTATTAAGGGCAATTTCAAGGGCTACAGGGCTGTTGTACTATCAGTACCAGAGGGTGGTAGGGGTAAAATGCTGACCCTTAAGCTACTAGATATAGACAGAGACTGGGAGATAAAAATGCCATTCAACCACATAAAACTATTGGAGAAAAAAGGTGGAGAAGAGAGTGAGGGAGGTGCCTAGTAAATGCCTAAGAAGCTAGTAAAGGTTATGATAGAAGGTGGGAAGGCAACACCAGGACCACCTCTTGGGCCAGCTCTAGGTGGTCTAGGCCTTAATATGGGCCAGGTGGTCAAGGAAATTAATGAGAAAACGAAAGAGTATGCGGGCATGAAAGTACCTGTAGAAATAGAGGTGGATCTAGAGACAAGGGCGTTCGAGGTTAGAGTTGGTACCCCACCTACCTCCATGCTTATACTGAGAGAGTTAGGGGCTGAGAAGGGGTCTTCCGATCCAAGTTCTAAGAAGATTGGGGATCTGAAGATGGATCAAGTGGTCAAAATAGCTAAAACAAAACTAGAGGACGCTAATACGAAAGATCTAAAAAAAGTCGTCAAGCAAGTAATTGGGACAGCTTTATCTATGGGTGTAACTATAGAGGGGAAGGATCCCAGAGAGGTCCAGAAGGAGATAGATTCGGGCATATGGGATGAAGTGATAGTGGGTGATTGAAATGTCTCAGTTACTAGTGGAAGATAAAGTTCTAGAGGTTATTTCTAAAGCGCTGGAGGAGAGTCCTAAGAGAAGGTTCACAGAGGCAGTTGATCTAGTGGTAGTACTGAGGGGTATAGACCTAAAGAGAGACCCTAATGCAAAGATAAGCGAGGTAGTAGAACTGCCTAATCCTCCAAAGAACAGACAAATCAAGATAGCTGTTATTGGAAAGGGAGAGTTTGCAGTTAAGGCAAAGGAGTCCGGCGCTGATAGGGTAATTGAGCCGGAGGAAATTGAGACAATGGCGGGCAATAGGAAGAACTTGAAGAAGTTAGCCAGAGAATACGACTTCTTCATAGCTCAAGCGGATATTTTACCAAAGATAGTTAAGTATATAGGGCCCGTCTTCGGCCCTAGGAACAAAATGCCAGTTAATCTACCAGCTACAGCTGTTTCGAAACTCCCAGAATTGATAGAGAAGCTTAAGAAATCTGTCAGAATAAGAATGAAGGATCAACCTCTCATTCACGTAAAAGTTGGTTCCCGTGATATGAATCCTGAGGAGATAATGGAGAATATAAAGACGATTCTCTCGGTCATTGAGAGGAAATATGAGGATCCCTCGAAGATAGCTAGGGTTTACATTAAGACCACAATGGGGCCGGCATATGAGCTACCTATAACATATGAGAAGAGGAGGCGATAGCATGTCTTCTATAACTGAATCCAGAAGAGTTAGTCCTCAAAGGGCTAGAAAGGCCAAAATGATGGAGAAGTTCGCCAAATTAGTCAAGGAATATCCGACTATAATGTTTGCAGACTTCGCTAGAATTCCAGCAGACCACTTTCAGAGGGTTAGAAGAGAACTCTCTCCCGATATAAAGTTCTTCGTTATTAAAAAGAGGCTCGTCGCTAAGGTGGCAGAGGAAATCGACAGAAAGGGACTGAAAGAACTTGTTAATAGAATGCCCCTCAACTTAGTAGTGATATTCAGTAAGAAGGATCCGTTCGAGACATTTCATCTTATAGCAGAAAGGAAGGCAGAAGTCTTCCTAAAACCAGGTGATGTTGCGGAAGAAGATATAGTTATACCCAAGGGCCCTACTGACATAGCACCTGGTCCAATACTAACAGATTTACGAGCCATGGGTGTACCGACTAAAATACAAGGTGGAAAGGTAGCTATATCTGAGGATTTTGTCATTCTGAGAAAAGGAGAGGAAGCATCTCCACAAATAGCTGACCTACTCAGGAATCTAAATATAAAACCCCTTAAAGTGGGCTTTAAGGTAACAGGCGCCATAGATGAAGAAGGGCTACTGTACTTACCAGATCTACTAGCCATAACGAAGGAAGATATAATGGAGATGATTGTTAAAGCGCATGGATCGGCTCTTAACTTAGCTTTGGAGATAGGAGAGATAAACAGATACACAGTAAGGCCGTTAATGGAGAGGGCAATAGCGAGAGCATTAACTCTCTCTATAGAGATAAACTGGATAAGTGATAAGACTATACCACATCTTATAAGAAAAGCTGTTGCTGTTGCAAGCGCATTAAAAGAAAAAGCCAGTTAATTTTTTCCTTTTTAACATAACGGGCTCAGGAGCGGAGAGTTCCGTCATTAGTTCTGTCTGTGGAGCTCTCATCATTGCCCATATGAATGTTCAGTAATCTCTTATAAAGCAACAAAGAACCCATACCTGCTTAGAATACACTAAATCTATGAGATATCCTCTCCTAGATATGGATAATAGGACCTCAGGGCCTCTTTCCACTCGATATCTCCAAAGAGACCTCTCATCCTCTGCCATTTCTGCAGATTATATAGGGGCTTAATGAGGTCGTTGTCAGAGGAGAATTTCTCTCTGAGCCCCGAAAACTCTCGTATAAAGTGATCCGCCACGAACTCCTTCAAGTCAAGAGGATGTATCTCCCCCCTTCTGTAGCTCTCTTCCAGCTCTTTATAGCTACTTATCTCTATATCACCTCCTCCAAATGCCCTAGATCTTGGAAGTTTGATCGTACCAACCCTAGGGAGTATGAGGTACTTCACAATCCCTAAAATTGGGTTCTTAAGCCTACCTTCTCCATCATACTGATTTTCAGTACCTGGAGGGCAGTAGGCCTGCTTTAACTTCTCCTTAATGATCTCTGGCGGGTCGTGGACTGCAATATGGGACTTAGGAATGCTACTACTCATCTTTCCACCCTCTATTAGTCCGGGGAGTAGAGGGGTATGGATCGCAGAAGGAACGTACCTTTCTACTCTCAATGGGATGTGTGTGGAGAAGATATCTCTAGCTAGGGCGTGTATCTTTCTCTGGTCTGTTCCTCCAATAGCCACCTTCACATTCAAGTAGAGAATGTCTAGAGCTTGCATCAATGGATATATGTGATGGGACACTAGAGGATCCTCCCTCTCTCTAGCTATGATAGACATAGCTCTCCAGGCCCTTCTAGCGGTCACCTTCTGAGAGAGGGATAATAAGTCTAAGATGTAATCAGGCGAAAGTTCAAACTCACTTCCCAAACGGATTTCTATATGGGGTGATCCAAGCTCATGAAATACTGTCTTCCAGTAAGTCATGGAGACTTCTTCAATTAGATCCTTAGGCCCCTTAAGATTGAGAATGGCGTGTATATCTGCCATCAAGGCTATAGAATGGAAACCGGCTTCAATCATGTCAGCTAGCTTGTAGATAGTTATTAGAGTTCCCAAGTGTATGGGACCAGAGGGTTCATATCCTACGTAGGTGTTGTGCTTTCCATATTTTAGTAGCTCTCTTATCTCATCTACTGTCATGACAAATTCCTCTAAAGGCTCAGCGACATTTCTGAGTACAAGCGCTAATCTATCCGTGGTATCACCCGGCACCATTCAGTAGATTACCATAAATTAATTTGGTTTCATCTAGCTCGCACAATCTCTAGAGAGGGCCTCAGGGTAGGTCAGTTATCTCATAGATCGTTGCCGTCACCCCTCATCATCGGCCAATATTCCATACGCTCATACTTTTTCTTCTTTACCCTCGAGAGAGTCTTTAGCATCTCCCAGTAATGCGTGCCGAACCAAAATATCTTCCCGCACAAAGGACAAACTAGGAACTTTCTATGGGATAAAAGCGTTTCTCTCGGTATCTTTGACCGGACCTCCTCTCTGCTGGCTCTAACAAGCCTCTCATTACAAAAGGGACACCTTGTTGTAGAAAGATCTATCTTCAATCTTACCCCAAACTTCAGAGAAATTATAGATAGTGCGTCTTCTAAATCCTCAGGTACGAATATGCAGGACTTACCATACTTCATGGCCCTTACTGCTAGATCTCTATCTCTAGTTACCAAAACCCTATCTCTCAAGCTGTCTAGTATAGAGGAATCTTCTACTGCTGAGGATACATAAAAGGTATCGTGCCCTAGGATCCTCAACCACTTCGCTATCTTTCCATTCATTGAATCCACTAAGAACTTGTGTTGACTCATACTACCAATCCTTTGGAGGAGGAAGGTGGTAGCCCCGCCCGGATTCGAACCGGGGTCTCCGGGTTCAAAGCCCGGCGTGCTTGGCCGCTACACCACGGGGCTTCCGGACAACTATGGGCAGAGGCATCTATAAAGATTATCCCTGTTAAAAGATGGTGCGGGGGGTGGGATTTGAACCCACGCGGGCCTGACGCCCACCGGACCCTGAATCCGGCGCCTTGGACCTGGCTTGGCTACCCCCGCTGGTGCTCCGGCCGGGATTTGAACCCGGGTCTGGGGCTCGAAAGGCCCCTATGCTTGGCCTGGCTACACCACCGGAGCCCATTCCATTGAGATGTAAACCCCAATAAAAATGTTATCTCAATTATAGGATCCCCAAGATAGAGTAAGAGGGAGAAATGGCGTGAATTACTTCAGATACTAATTCCTAGATGTTCATCTAACTTTTCTCTTAGGTATTCTACGAATAGCTCCTTCAATTTCTTAGCTGAGGGACTCATTGCCTTGAATATCTCTATCTCTGCCTTCTTCTTTTTCTCAAGGAACCATCTATTCTCCTTCTGCCAGAACTCTGCCTGTAGATTCGGAAGATAGAGGTTATCTTGTGCGGCTTTAAGATCTGCAGGAGTCAGGGGCTCTAGTGCAAATTGGTAGTCCTTAAAGAAACCATTCTCCACGTCATCCGTCAGTATGCCGATGAATCTGGCTTCAGGTGATGCTAGATGTGGTATATGAGCCGAGTTAATGCTGTTGTATATAACAGTTGCAGCTATCCTGAGAGACCACGGAGATAGGTCGGTAAGAATTGCAATGGGAACTCCCTCATCAGAGAGCATTCTCAGGAACCTCCTCATACTCCTAGAAGCCTGACCCTGCAGAATTGCTATCGCTATCTTGTATTCCTCGGGTATACCAAGTTCAATCATATTCTTGGCAGGACCTACCTTCTCTATTGCTATTACAGCCTTAACCCCTATCCTCTTGAACTTTATATTCTCGGGCCTAGGAGGGACAGAATAACCCATCTCTCCAACCTGATCTGCTCTAAGGACTCTCCCAGACCTATCAATGAGTTCAATGTCTCCATAGATCCAACCTCTTGGATCACTAGTTATGGAAAATGCCTCTCTTGGCATCCCTAGGATAAGCTCCATCAGGACTATTCTCGAATCTGTCTCTCTCTGATCCTGTGGGAATAGAGTCCCTTTTAGTCTCTCTACTTTATGAACATAGTAGAAGTCCCTCTTCGTCATAGTTAACCCGCTTTCTAGGTGATCTAGCGCCCTACTCAGTCCATAGAGAACCCCTGCTAAGGTCTTGAGACTCTTTACTCTCGATCCTCTTATTTTGCTGTAATTCTTAGGGTCGAACGTGTAACCTACTTCCTCATCAAATGCTATATTGCTCTGCGTATTAGGAGGGTACTCTATCTCTGGAAAATCTCCCCTCTTTATATGATCGGCTATATTTCTCGCTATCTCAAGAGCTTTCCTCTTCACCTCCGTTATCTCCTCCATATTCCTCACCTATATCTACCCTCAACCTATGGAGTAAGTTCTCAACAGGCGGTCTTTCGCCAAGCAGCTCCTCTAAGGTCTCGGCTATTATTTGATAATACATCTTGAAGAGCTCGTATCTTCTCTTTAACAATTCCTTCCTTCTCTTCCTACTTAGAAAGAGCCTTAGATCTCTTGCACAGATCCTTAGTCCCAGCTCGATTTCCCTAGCAACCTCAGGAACGTTTGCTATGAATTCCTTTCCAACAGTCTTAAACGGTACCTTGGTAGAGACTATATGAACAAAGAAGACAATTGGCTCATCCTCAGGGCTTTTGATCCCATAGTTACTCCAGTCGATCCTCTTAATTATATGATAGGACACGTCACTAGATACATCGTAGAGCAATGGAATCCTATTGGCATATCTATAGAGCTGTATCTCCCCTGTTGCTCTGATCTGCCCCCCATATGCTATGGCAGTCTCTACGATGAAGGGATGAGCCTCATAAACAGAAGGCGGCCTTTGTACTGCCTTGACGAACTCGGGCTGAAGTTCTTTTCTAATACCAGATTCAAATAGATCGGCTCCTAATGGGGAAAGGACGCTAGGATCGGGAGGAAGGAACTTCGTATATGTCTTTAATGCATGGAAGAGAGAAGATATCTCCTCTTTGGTAAGCTTAGATGGATTCTTATCTGGGGGTAATCCGGCCAGCTTTAGGACCTCTTTGGCAGTCCTTTCGCCTACTCTCTGAAAATGCCTAACTAGAAAGGACTTCAAAGTTCGTGTATTAGTAGACTCAATTAATCTCTGAAGAAGCTCTAGGTCGACACCCTTGGGGTGGAATAATGACTCCTTAGGCCTCTCTGGCATGGCATCTGTACTTCTAGGAAATACGTACAGGTTCCTCTCAGGATCTAAAAAAGAGATATCAGCGTATGGAACCACTATAGCCGTCTGATGGAGGTATTCTACTATCTTTTTCTTGGCCCTTGGATAATTCCCCTCAAAATATGATTCAACGATCGTAAACGAACTCCTAGAAATTCCCTTGAGTATTTTTCTGTCGAGGACGACGGGTTCATTCCTCTTGATATCTATATTCATAGTTATCTCGTAGACTGGCTCCCTTAACCTAGCTGAGATTACCTTAAATGGCATGCTTGTGGTAATCTGGCCATAAAGGAGGGCCATTGTTCCTCCTAAGCCGAAGGTACCTCTGCTCTGGACTAACCTATATTTTGAACTCACAAAGACCCTTCCGAAGGCTCTTGGTATCTCTTCTGGCCCTAAACCGACACCATTATCAGCTACCACTATCTTATACCACGGTAATGAACCAACTTTTTTCCCTCTAAACTCCTTTAGAATGATTTCTACCTTGGGAGGCCTCTCGGCAATTTCGGCGGCGTCAAGAGCATTTTCTACAAGCTCCCTAACTATTGTGTAGGTGGCTCTGACCGGGTTGTCAAACCCCGCGAGGGATTTATTCCTATAGAAGAAATCAGCTGCGCTTATCTCTTCCAATTCTACTTTATCCGACATTAATATCCCCCTAATCGCCCTCCTCTCTCAAAGTTTTTCTCAAGAGGCTTTCATCTGTAAGGGCTCTCCTGCTCATCTGAGAGATCTTCTTTTCCATTAATCTATAAGCTGTAGAGTGCATTGATCCCTCTAACAAGGAAAAAATAGCTTCCCTCGCCGGCACGATATCATAGATCTTCCCTATGATTGAGACGGTATGGCCGTAAACAGATATATCAGTATTAGTCCTCTGCTCTATGTAAGCTCTCGCCTTTCCTTTCTCCCCAATAAGCCTTCCCCTCATTCTCTTTAGCTGGTTCTTTCTTGAACCAACGAACCTCCTTATATCTATCACTTCGAGGACATAGTCATCATTAAGCAGTTTAAGAGCTATTTCGGGGTTAAACCCTCTCCCTATTGCCCTTATCACAGATTCCAATTTATGAGGTAGGAGAGGATCTTCTGGGAGTTGGGCAAACCTAATAATAACTTCTCCTGTTGTACTATCAACTAATATCTCTGCTCCAGTCATCTCCTCGAGCATGCTCTTTGTAGATCCCTTTTTACCTATCAGAACCCCTATCCTCTCCTTAGGGATCCTGACTCTTATCTCCTGCAAGGCTATCCACCTACTTAGACTTCCTTAACCTTTGCCAGATCTTCAGCGAGCTTATATGGGTCAGGTACCTCTATCCGGTATCTCTTTTTAAAGAATGAGGTTATCCTTTCCAAATCCCTTAACAGAAATGAGAATGAAAGTGGATGTGCTGTAACTACAGCTTGAGAAACATCAATTATCCAGTGCTTACTTCTCCATACCATTACATTATATTCACTTAAGTCTCCATGTACTAGGTCTCCATCAACATATGCCTTCCTTATATCGTTTAGGATTGCGTCTAGAAATTGTCTTGGATTCTCGAGGTCCACAACCTCCTTAAGCAAGGGAGCAGGAACTCCCTCCTCACCTATGAACTGCATAACCAGTATATTCCCTGTTACATCTATGGGCCTAGGGACATTGACTTCAACATCTCTCAGTCTCTTCAAGTTCCTAAATTCTTTTTTGGCCCAGAGTGGTATGATCTTATCCCTATCTCTAACTGGAGGGAACCGATGGTCTCCTATAATGTAATCCAGATACTTCTTGAAGTTAGCGGTATATATCCTGTATATCTTTATAGCTAGTTCGCCTTCAGGCCCCCTTCCTGCTAAGACAAGAGACTCCTTGCCAGCACTGATCACCCAGGTCAGGTCCTCTAAAACTCCCTTATTGAATAGCTTTAGTAAGGATCTCACAGTCCTATTATCAAAAGCTAATTGTCTAACTTTATAGTACTCCTCATCCTTTATCCTCTTTTCTTTCTCTCTATCTCTTTCTAGAAGTCTCTCTATTTGCTCCTCAATCTTCTCGAACTTATCTGGCAAGAATACACCTCTCTTTGATCCTACTAGCCTTCTTTGTAAACAGCCCAATCCTCGGGTATGTAGCTCTTCTCTACAAGCCAAAGGACCTGTTGATGTCTATACCTAACAACTATATCTCCTCTATCCTTCTTGAACGGCCAGATAGAGACAAGCACTATATCTCCTCTCTTTATCCAGGACCTTCTACCTCTAAGTTTTCCTCTCACCCGACAAACTCGTATAGCCCCATCTGAGCACTCTACCCTAAAATGACCCTTACCTAACGGCTCTAGCACTCGACCAAAGACTTCTAACTCCTCCTCAGCAGGGAGAAGCTCCTCCATCTCAGCATCAAGAGATCTCTCAATGTCCTCCCCCTTTCTCTTTTTCTTCGGCAATTAACCACCCCTCATATCTTGGGTATTGGAGTTTCAGCACCACAGGCCATGCATCTTAGGATCCATGCTCTCCTTACTTTCACTATTACCGTATCAGGTCTTCCACAGTGTGGACATATAACATAGGTCCTTATGAACCTGTCGAGTCTATTCTCCACCTGTCTAGGGTCTATCCTCCTCGATAGTATAAGTTTTCTCTCATCTTCAGTGAGAAAGTACGGAGACCCCAATTCCTTAGATAGATATCTAGCTATAAGCTTAGGATCTCTGTTCAGGGAATTGGCAATTTCCTTGAAATTAACCACATGGGTCTGCCTACCTTCTATGGCAATTATGGGTTTAGGGGGAGTAAACCTCTCACCACTCACTATAGTCATGGGGAGCTGCTCTCTAGCCTCCCTCAACATCTCTAGGTACTCTTCTCTAGTTGACATGCTCTCACCCTATCTTTAACCTATATACGTATTTACTGCCTTCCTTGTATATTAAACCTAGTTCCCTTAATCCATCCAACTTGTCAAGAACGTCATTAAGCTCCCAACCTAATAGATCCGAGATTTCCTCAGGAGAAAGTGGACCAACTTCCTTTAACAATTTTATTATCGTTTTGTCAATAGGATAATCTTCCTTCTTGGCTGATGGAGGGAATCTAAATCTTAACATCCTCCTAAGAATCTCCAATTCCCTCAATAATATCAGGTTTGGATCACTAACCTTCTCGACTATCATTGGATACAGATACACGGTATCCCGCCAACTCCTTATGCGTCCTATCACATCTAGAATCGTACCAATCTCAAATAGATATCCCGTTTCTGGGTCAAATAGCCTCGATACATCTTCCTCCCATGCCTTAAGCTGTATACTTCCTGTACCGTCATGTATTTCTAGCCTAGCGAAGGAACCATCATCGCTTATCCAAGAACTTATTACAATACCCATGACCCTTGCTTTTG
Organism: Thermoproteota archaeon; assembly: GCA_021158805.1. Classification (GTDB taxonomy): domain Archaea; phylum Korarchaeota; class Korarchaeia; order Korarchaeales; family Korarchaeaceae; genus Korarchaeum. The sequence goes on from JAGGTZ010000116.1 coordinate 12,328, forward strand.
ATACACTTCCCCATGGAAATCTGAAATATCTTACGTGGTTTACGGAAATTTCCTCGAACTCACCCTCGTATATTTCCTTGATTCTCACCTTATAGGCCGGCTCTGGGACATTACTGACTCCGCACATGTATACCAACTATCACCGCTAAATCTTATATATAGGCACTACCCATATCGATATAGCCTGGGCCCGTGGCTCAGACTGGATAGAGCGCCCGCCTTATATGGCGGCTCCCGCTACAGGGGTCCCAGAGGATAAGCGGGAGGTCGGGGGTTCAAGTCCCCCCGGGCCCACTATCACCAACTTTTGTCCTGAGGAATAAGTATCTGAGTAGCCTATACCAGATAAATAAGAAAGAAATTAAGGTTAAGAAGCTCATTCCCACCTCCATAAGAGAGTAGAAAAATGATCCCTCCCTAGTAGACAAGATTAACACCTTTATTACTAAAAGAGACAGTAGTATGAGTGCCCAGCCAGATATAATGCTGAAAATTGCTAAGATGAGACCTCTATCCATTTAATCACCTTGGTGTGAGTAGAAAGAACGTAAGACAAGATAAAATGCCAGAAAACAGGGAGATTAGCGCTACCTCTATGACAATCTCGGGTTCCCTCTTTGGCTTAGACGATGTAAGGATGGCTATCATCGACATGGGTGCGGCCCTATCCGGATTTGCACGAATCATGCCATCCTTAACTACTACTGGTCTCTTGGCTATCTCTCTCCTCTCGACGAGCCCTCCTACCGATACGATTAATGAGAATCCAGATACGATAAAGGGGAGTAGTGAGATTGAGAAGAATGCCTCAGTATTTGATGAGGCAGATATTCCTGCTAGGGTTGCACCAATGAAGAGGGAATTAGAATCCCCGCCAAAGACCCTTGCAGGATACTTATTCCTTAGGTAGTATGGGAACAGAACTGATAGGAGAAGTACTAAGGAGATGAGGGCTTCATCCCTACCAGTCATGAGGATCACTGGGATCAATGGTATAGTGGCTCCAAAGACAGAAAGGGGAAGCATGCCATTCAGGGCATCCATCATATTAACGCTATTTGAGAAAACTGTGTACATAGCCATTAGTAGGGGCCAATAGACGTAATACAATCTTGCTCTCCCTAATATTGGGAGTATTGGCCTAGGAATGAGCCCTCCGGTGGCCATCATTACGAACGCTGGTAAAGTAAGCAGTAGGGGTTTACTCTTGGCCCCAAGTGGTGATATATCATCTAACAACCCAATCATAGAAGATATCCCGGACGAGGCGGCAATCCCCATTAGCAGGATAGGGTCCTCGACTAAGGGAGCTAGTACAATAGTGGAGGCTATAAAAGCGAGGGAAACCGCCGGACCAACTGGCTCGGGGATTCTAGGTTTATCAGGCTTATGTACATCTTCGGATAGGTAATTTCTACTAATGAGCCTAGGTATTATCCTCCTATGGAAGATCTCGGAGAATAATAGACCCAAGATCGAAGCCAGAAGTACAATGACAGCTAAGTGCATCTTTATCACATATTGCCAATAACTAAAGAATAAAAAAGAGGTCGAATTACCATGAACACGATATTACCTTACCTAGTAGTTCTGACATCACCTGTCATTGCATATTGGATCACTAAGAGATGGATATATATCTCATCTAAGAACGACAATTTGGTCTCTAAGGATTTACACAAACCGTATGAAGCCTATGCAGCTAGAATCGGCGGTCTACCCATAACTATAGAATCCATAATCATGATGGCAATAATTCAGATTCTATTTGGACACTGGGACACGTATTTGCTGGTTTCTTCCGCCTTTTACTCAATGATCGGATTCATGGACGACGTATTTGGCCTCAAGAACCTAGAAAAAATAGTACTCTCTGGCATACCCTTCCTCTTTATGGCATCTGAACTCTCTCCCTTTACCCCTTTCGACCTAATGCCTTTCCCTCTCCACTTAGCCGCAATAACCCTCTACGGCATCTATGTTACCAATGCATTCAATACACTAGCTGGATTTAATGGGTTAGAAGCAGGACTGTCCTCTGTGACATCACTTACTCTATCGATAATGTTGCTATTGACTGGGAAAGATGTAGGGTCGCTCCAGTTTCTACTACTAGCTCTTATATCGCTTGCCTTCCTCTTACTTAACTGGTACCCTGCTAAAGCTTTTCCAGGAAATGTAATGACTTTCTTCCTTGGTGGGACGATTTCATTCATTGCAGCGGAAAACAACCTATACTGGCCTCTAATAATGCTCACAATTCCCCATGGCGTGGACTTCTTCCTAAAGCTCATCAGCTGGGGGAAGACAGCCGAGAAAATACCAACAAGAGTCAGAGAGGATGGGACCCTTCTCCCACCACCAAATAAATCTTTAGCATGGCTTCTTATAAAGAAAGGCATAAATAAAGAGAGGAAATTGGTGACTACTATTCTAATTATTGAGGTAGTCCTATCTGCCTTCACTCTCATATATTTTCCAAGTTAACCAGAGCTTCTTATTTCCGAATACGTCATCTATCCTTCCTATCGCAGAATTCTTTGGTGCTTGAAGAATCTCCTCAGGATTCTCCTCTATCCTCCTTAAGATCTCTTTCATGGCATTTACGTAGCCATCTATTTCTCTTAAGCTGTCTGACTCCGTAGGTTCCATCATGAAGGCTTCCGGAACTATTAGCGGGAAGTATATAGTAGGTGGATGGAAGCCCCTATCTATCAATGCTTTAGCGAAGTCTAATGCCCTTATACCATATTTCTTTTTCACTTCAGAGAGGGATAATACGAATTCGTGCTTACATGGTCTATCCTTCCCATAGAGAACCTCAAACCCCATCTCAATGAGCTTCTTTCTGGCATAATTCGCATTAAGAACGGCAACGGTAGAAACACTTCTTACTCCTTCTCCTCCTAACAATTTCAGATAGACCCAAGCCTTTATTAGCACACCAATGTTCCCATAAAACATCCTAACCTTTCCTATAGTCTTCGGGACATTGTAATCTAAGAAGTAATAATCGCCCCTCCTGGATATCACGGGGATCGGGAGGAAGTCCCTAAACTCCTCAGTGGTACCGACAGCTCCGGCGCCAGGCCCACCTCCACCATGCGGAGCACTAAATGTCTTATGTATGTTCAAATGGGCTATATCCACACCCATATCCGAGAGAAGGATCCATCCCATTATAGCATTCAGGTTTGCTCCGTCGTAGTATAGATAGCTTCCGTTTGAGTGGAGTACATCAGCGATCTCTAATACATCACTCTCAAAGATCCCTAAGGTGTTAGGGTTAGTTATCATCATACCAGCAGTCCTCTCATTAATTGCTGCCTTTAACGCGTTTAGATCTACGGTCCCTTCATCAGAAGGGGGAATCCTGATTACTTTGAATCCAGCCATCGCAGCACTTGCAAAGTTAGAGCCGTGTGCGGATTCTGGTATCAAGATTTCATCTCTCTTTTCGCCTAGATCCATAAATTTCTTCCTAATCATGAGAGCCCCAACTAACTCGCCCTGAGCACCAGCCGCAGGCTGTAATGAGAAATATGGTAACCCAGTTATCTTTGATAGCATTTCTTTTAACTCATACAGCGCCTTAAGTATACCTTGGACTTGTTCTTCAGGGGCATAAGGATGAAGTCTCCTTATCTTACTTACAGACGCAATTCTCATAGCAAGCTTGGGCGTATACTTCATTGTGCATGAACCAAGCCAGTAAGGTCCACTATCAACGCCAAAGTTCATCTGCGCTAGGTGACTAAAGTGTCTAGCTACCTCTGGTTCGCTCAGGCCAGGCAAATCTATACTTCTCCTAACAATCTTTTCAGGTAATATCTCGTCTAAATTGCCTATTTCCTCCATCAATTCTTCCTCTATACTGACTATAGGAGTCCCACCATCTCCTCTTTTGCCTAACTCAAATACTGTTGGTTCTAAAATACCATCTCCTTCCTCCCAGCGCGCTTGTATATACCTCATTAGCACACCTCCCTCATGCTCTGGATTAAATAATCTAGGTCTTTCTTAGTGTGTACTTCTGTTGTAGAGAAGAGAGCAATCTTCTTCTCGCTATCCAGCTTTGGAAACCTACTTCCGATGATAAATCCTCCTAGAATACCCTTAGATAATAAGAACTTGTTAATATTCTCCCAAGACTTATCAGCGATAACTGGTATCTCCTTAAATGATATAGATCCTGGAAAGAGCGTTTTGAAGCACGGAAGTTCATTTATCTTTCTTTTTAGATACAAAGTGTTATAGAATATTTTCTCTGATACCTTTCTAATGCCATCTGGTCCCAGAAGTGATAGGTAGATCGCAGCCCTTATTGCCATTAAGGAGGAGTTGGTGGTTATGTTCGATGTAGCTTCCTCTTGTCTTATGTGTTGTTCTCTGGTCTGAAGTACCATGGAATATCCTCTAAACTTACCATCCACTGTTCTAGTTATACCAATTAACCTTCCAGGCATCTGTCTTATGTGTCTGAATCTCCTCTTTATGGCAAATATGCCTAATGAGGGGCCACCATAATTCATATATCCGCCTAGGTGCTGCCCTTCTCCAATAACTATATCGGCTCCCATCTCACCTGGGGGTTTTATCAAACCTAGAGATAATGGATCTACTCCCACGGCGAGGAGAGCTCCTTTATCATGGCATAACTGAGAGATTTCTTCGATTCTTGTTTCAATTATCCCGAAGAAGTTAGGGGATTCCACATAGACCATTGCCACACTCTCGTCCACTACGCTGCTCAGGTCCTCTAGTGAAAGCTCCCCAGACTCGTCATAGGGAATCGAAACTAGTTCAGTCCCTAGAGGTTCTACGTACGTTTTTAACACACTATATCTCTCTGGATGTATTGTAGATGCTAGAACTATCTTATTCCTCTTGGTAACCCTGATAGAGAACCTTCCAGCCTCTCCTAGGGCTGAGGCATAGTCATATAGAGAAGCATTAACCACATCCATGCCTAATAGCTCTGCCATGAGAGATTGGTACTCAAAAAGCGCCTGTAGAACTCCTTGAGATACCTCTGGCTGATATGGGGTATAAGAAGTGTAAAATTCTTGCCTAGATGAAAGTTCATCTACTAGCGCAGGTACATAGTGATCTGCGATTCCACCACCTGTGAAGATTAGATTTACATCCAATATTCTTCCCAAGATTTCTCTCTCAAATACATTACTAACATCGGCCTGTGACATCGATTTCCCTACATCTGGAGGTCTATCTAGAAGCAAAGTCTGGGGGACATCAGAATAAAGTTCCTTAACATCTTTGAGCCCTAACTCGCCCAACATCCTAGCTATAATCTCCTTTCTACTATTAGGGATCAACTCTAATAGAACCCCCTGTTGAAACTATAGGACAATAGTTTAATTGTTATCTCAGGGTGCCTACTTCGTTGATATACAAGAGTATGTTACATGTACGGAGTTGCAATAGTGGTCCATTGATTATCACCATATGTGTAACTGATCCACATCGTTATTAACGATAGTCCTCCTAAATATGAAATATGCTGATGTCAGCCAGAATAAGTCAAGTCCCGATATGAGAGTTGAACTTTCACATTACTTTCGCAAGTAACTCTTGCGAGTGACAATTACTTATAAGTAAGTAACATAGGATGTAGGAAAAAGTAGACAATATCAGGTCCGTTAGTGTCATACATTGGCTATATCATCAGGATCTTGGCTCAATGTTTTGGTGATATTATGGTGGTAGTATCCTTTCATATACCTCATTCACTAATGCAGGAGCTGGAGAGGCTGGTTAAAGAGGGTGGGTTTACTAGTAAGAGCGAGGCGATAAGGGAGGCAATTAGGCTTCTGATAAGAGAATACAGGAAGAAAAGTACCGGAGGTGTGGCTTACTGATGTATGGGGATGTTAGCAGTAAAGGTTCTTCTCAAGCAAGGGAAATGGTCGATCTATTCAAGAAGATATTCAACGCACCCATAGGCGAGAGTACTGATGCTCCCCCAATATCCATGTCGCCCCCCTCCACAGATATTTCATGGGCTGGGGCGAACCCGGATCTCAATGGAAACTATAATGGAGGTAACATTGTCATAGTAGGCATAGGAGGCTGCGGCTCCAACACCATACATAACCTCAATAAACTCCAAGTCGAAGGAGTGAAACTTGTTGCTGTTAACACGGATAAAATCCACTTAGATGGCGTTAACGCCCCAATAAAGGTACTTATAGGTGAAAGCATAACTCATGGACTAGGCGCTGGGGGAAGACCGGAAGTAGCAAGAGCTTGTGCAGAACAAGATGCCCACAAGATATCAGATGCTCTCGGAAATAGGCCAGATCTCGTATTCATTGCAGCAGGCATGGGAGGTGGTACGGGAACCGGAGCAGCGCCCGTAGTGGCTAAGATAGCGAAGGATAAAGGTGCTAGAGTAATAGGCTTCGTCACACTACCATTCAAAACCGAAGGTAGGCACAAATACAAAATAGCCCAGGAAGGGATAAGGCAGCTAAGAAAATGGGCAGACACGGTAGTTCTCATATCAAATGATAGGCTGTTGCAGTTGGCTGGTGATTTACCGATAGATCAAGCATTTGTCATGGCTGATTACACCTTAGCTGTCATGGTCAAAGGTATAGCGGAGATAATAAGGAAGAGAACCATGGTAAATGTTGATCTAAATGATATCAGAATGCTTATGAGTGCTGGGGGAGTTGCAGCTGTTGGTATAGGGGAGTCAAGTGATCCTAAGAGGAGAGCAGAAGAAGCTGTCAAAATGGCTCTCAGAAATCAACTTATAGATATATCACCCGACGGGGCTAGAGGAGCACTGGTCGTGGTCTATGGAGGGAAGAACCTTAAACTAACAGAAGTCCATCAGATAACTGGAATAGTTGCATCCAGGATGTCGAGCGATGCCATAATAAAGATAGGAGCAGATATGAATGAGCAACTTGGAGATACGGTCAGAGTAATACTACTGCTGACCGGTATAAAGTCACCGGATGTATTAGGGCCAGAAAGACTGCATGATGTATCCATGAACATACCTGTCATGCCACTAGATGGTGGGAGTAGATTTGGAGGAAGCGTAGAAGATGTTTTAACAGATGTGCTCGGTCAATCTATGGTCCTCTCATGGTACTGACCTGAGAACCATACCCTCATTATTTTTTCATCTCTATATCCTGTGATAACCCTTATGTAACTAGGTATATCTCCTAAGAACTCATCCACGTCCACTATAAGTGATCTAAGCCCTCTAATCTTTTCAGGAGTGGATATGACGATTATATCCTCATCCCACTTTGCTCTCCTGACTGCTGGAATTAACTGATGGTTTCCCCTGCCAAGAAGGAAGCCAGTACCTCCTATTGGAGAAAGTATCACTAACACCCTGCCAAGGGTGCGATCTAGGATATCCCTCATCTGGAAGTAATTAACATCTCTGTGAACTACGCCCTTAACGATGGCATCAACAGTAGCTGGATTTTTTTCAATACCCATCTTCTTCGCTATGTAGCTCACTGTCCTTCCGGGACCTAGTACCACAATCTCGTAGTTAGATACCCTATCCTTGATGTACCTAAAAATACCATCTAAGACGACCTCGTCGATCTCAGGGAGATCTTTACCTCTTTGGATTAAAGGAGAAGATGGTACCTTCATAGTACCTACAACTCTCGGCGAAAATACTCCTCTCCTATAATCTAGCTCAGAGATGTCAATGACTTCTCCATAAGTTGTTTCCGTTGATCCTTCGAGGAATTCCAGTAAGACCCTTCCCGCATCTTCGGGGGTCTCAGCAAACACTGAGGAGAATACCTTAACACCAGAAGGGATACCTAAAACAACCAAGGAGGCGTCTACTGCCTCATAAAGATCTTTTGCTGTCCCGTCACCACCTGCGAATAGTAGTAGATCGACACCTAGCTCTGACATTTCCTTAGCTGATTTGATAGTATCCTCTTTTGTAGATGGATAGCTTGGCTTGTAGCTTATTGGCCTAAACCGATGAGCCAGCCCGGCTCTTGAAATAGATAGTTCACCCATTTCCCCTGATGGGGCTAATATAACTCCGTCAAATACGTCTCTTATATATCTCAAGGCACGGGCAGCCCTATCTATAGATCTCTTCTGTAATCCTCTGCTTAAAGCCTCCCTGACGGTATCTGGGTCATCGGTACCTTTCTTCCCCAGGGGACCTCCAAGGCCAGCTATTGGATTAACTATTAGGCCTATTTTATGCTTTTGCCTTCCTATATATACCCCCCATTCTCTACCTAATGTGTGTAAAAAGATTGATAGGTATTTTCCCTACGAGGAGTTCAGGGTAGGTCAGAGGGAGTTCATGGAAGCACTCTGTAATTCACTGATAGGTGAGGGACTAAGTGTTATAGAGGCACCTAACGGGATAGGTAAGACATCTGGGATCTTAGCCACATTATCTTACTTAGCTAACGAGCATGGCTTGTCGTTCCTGTATTTTGTTAGGACTCATAGGCAGATAGATAGGGTGATGGAAGAATGTAAGAGAATTCCAGATCTTAGAGTGGTAGCTATGAGGGGAAAAGGGGAACTGTGCAAAAATGAGCAAGTTAAAAGGCTAGGGAGCTATGTCCTGGTCAACGCAAAATGTAACTTACTTAGGGAAACTGGAAAATGTGATTTATACAACATAACCAATAAGGAAGGAACATCGTCTCATCCTACGAGGTGCTACGATCCTATAACCGATTACAGAGGTAGTGGTTGTCCATATTACGATACTCTGAAGACTATTAGGAAAAATAAATGTCATGTCATAGTTTTGTCGTATAACTACCTACTAAACCCAGAAATAGGTGAAGAGTTCCTAAATGGATTGTTGAAGAGAGATTTATCCATAGTAGTTGATGAAGCCCATAATCTCAAAAGGTACTGGTTGAATCGCTATATAAAGAGGGTTGAACTAGATCTTCTGGACTGCAGTCTAGGATCAAGAGTTTCTGAGCTATGCCACACTATATGCGATCTCGTAAGCTCATTTAAGAGGTCGAAACTAGATTTTCTGATGATACCAAAAGAGTATATCAAGTCAAGACTCATAAAATGTCTAGATTCACCAAAGTTCATAGCAGATCTACAAGATGTAGGATGTCTGCTCAGGGAGCTAATCGCCGACATCGATAGATCCAGATTTGTATTACTTGAGGAAGGGAAAATGCTATTAGCACTAGAGAACATGTTAAAGTTTGAAGAATTAATAGAAAGGTACAGATCTGTCTCTCTAATTTCTGGAACATGGGGAGGAAAGTATGCAGTAAATATGGAATTCAATAAAAAGCTGAACTTCATTGAGATATCTCTGCAAAACTGGGGGATAACTAAGGTATTTATAACAGAAGATTTCACAACTAGGTACGTCGAGAGGGGAAAATCAGAATATTACAGGTTAGCTACAGTCCTAGCCGATGTATCTAATTACGTTATAGGGAACATAGGCATTTTCACAGCCTCGTACGAGATCTTAAGCGGTATGATCAGCGTTGGATTTGAGCACTTAGTGAATAAGCCGGTTTTCATAGAGAGTAGGGATTCTAATGCATGGGAGAACCGAATATTGGTGGAAAAATTTAAGAGATCTGCATCCAATGGAGCTATCTTACTAGGGGTACAGGGGGGTAAGAATAGTGAAGGAGAAGATTTCCCTGGCCTCCAGATGACAACATCTATAGTGGTAGGACTACAACTCCCGAGACCGGGACTAGAAAGTAGCTTATTCAGGATGTACTGGGCAGAGATGTATGGACCATCTAAATTAGATGTTTTATACAGTAGTAGAGCTGCCTTTCAAGCAGCAGCAAGACCTGTTAGAGGGCCCAAGGATATTGGCTTCATAGTATTCGCAGATAAACGGTTCTTAGATAGAGAGATCATCAGAATGATGCCTAAATGGATGAGACATAAGGTAGAACCTGTTTCACTTGAAGAATTACCTGATAGAGCAAGGGAATTCTTTAATGAAATAAGGCACAGCTATCAAGGTGCCCCTAATGGAACTAGTAATTACAGATGATGCCAAAAAAGCGGAGTTGATCAGAAGAGAGGTTAAGGACCTCCTTGAAGAGGGCAGGAAGGTAGTAATCTTGGTATTTGAACCATTGAACTTGGTATCATTAGACCTCCACCCTATTGAAGGTGCTGAAAGAATCTCTATAATAAACTCGGTTGTAGGAGAAGAGAGTAAAGCGATAATGATCATGGCATCACTCCTTACCAAATACGGGGGCGGGATAGTAGATGAGATCTATGGTAGATATGTAATTGAGGCCAGTTCCAGCTTAAGATATCATATCCCCAAACTTCAGAGGAAGTATATATTCCTCATATCTCTCCTCAGATATATTGAGATTTTGAGTAATTCTAAGGTAATTACGCTTACTTCGGTAAAGGAACCCGAAGAGTGGTTCCTCAAGCTATTCGATCAAATCTCATATAATGGAGGAAGTCATCATGCATGACTTAGGGCTACTTGCTCTAAGATCCATTTGGTATGTGCTGCCGTCATACTTCGCTAATATGGCACCTGTGTTACTTGGTGGAGGAAGACCTTTGGATATGAATATGAAATTCATTGATGGGGAAAGGCTTTTGGGAGAACATAAAACTATAAGAGGATTCTTATCTGGGGTTTTAGTTGGTACAATAGTGGGCTGTGTTCAAGGAAGGCCTCTAAGCGGCTTTCTCTTATCTTTTGGAGCCATGGTCGGTGATGCATTTGGATCGTTCATCAAGAGGAGATTGAAATTAAGGCCAGGGGCTTCAGCTCCTTTGCTAGATCAAGAGGGGTTCTTAGTGTTCTCGATCGTATTTTCTTGGTGGGCTGAACCGATTAGTCTAGATATGGTTACATTTCTACTAATTACTACGCCTATCTTACATAAGGTGACGAATATAGTAGCATACCGCCTAGGATTAAAGGAGGTTGGTCATTAGTTGAAGGAGGATAGGGTTATAGAAATCCTCAAAGGGAAGGTTCCCGATGTCATCATAAGTAAAATCCTAAGGAGAGGATTATCTCTAGAAGAGATAGTAGTAATGTCTGATCTCGAGCTAGCCGAAGAATTAGGTATAGATAAAGGAATAGCTAGCGAGATACTGAGGACACTATCTAAAGAGTTCTTAAAACCGATCACTGCAGATGAACTTTTGACTAGGAGGAAAACGGTTCTATCCTCTGGAATAAGGGACTTAGATAGACTACTTAATGGTGGATTGCCTGTTAACACAATTACCGGAATATATGGTCCCCCAGGTTCAGGTAAGACGCAGCTATCCCTACAGTTCACAGCAAGATCTCTGCTAGACTTGGATAAGGGGGGACTATCTACTAGGGAAGCTATTTTCATAGACTCTGAGGGCTCATTCGAGCCAAGGAGGTCCCTAGATTTTCTGAAGTTAAATGGTTTAAAGGAAGAAGATCTGTCCAGAATAAGAGTCCTAAGTGCTCCTGGACCCTATCAACTCAAAGAGTCTTTGAGATATGCCTTAGACTTTGTAAGGAAGGATATCACTAGATTTGTATGCATAGACTCTATCTCCCATCCATTTAAAAGGTATAAAGGATTTAGAGAGCTATATAAGAGACAAAGTGAGCTGCAAGAGTCCTTAAATATATTAAAGAGGATTGCTGAGCTTGGAGCTGTTGTAATAGCGACAATTCATGCTACTAAATGGGGCAAGGAGGTTATCTCGGTGGGAGGCTTTGTATTAGGGCACATTCCTCAGAATATGCTTCATCTAAGGAGGGTGAGGGAAAATATAGTAATTGTAACATTAGAAGACTCCTCCTATCTCCCTCGAGGGCAAGCAGCCTTTAGAATAACCAAATATGGTATAGAGGACATCTGATAGTGCAATTTGTGGGTTATTTCAAAGGTTAAAAGGTATCAAGGAGCCTATCACTGGTGCTGATGATGGTGGGTCACGATGTTCCTGAGGACAGATACTATACTAGAACTCATGAATGGGTAAAGCTAGAAGATGGTAAGGCTAAGATAGGACTTACTTCCTATGCGGTTGAGGAATTAGGAGATATAACGTATGTGGAGATTAGGCCAATTGGCACCTCAGTTAACCAAGGTGATGAAATAGGCTTCGTAGAAAGTAGTAAAACCACAGAGAAGATATACTCTCCAGTAAGTGGTGTAATTTCTGAAGTAAACGAGGAGGTAGGTGTGGTAACAGAAGGGAGCGAGGAGATACCTATGGGGTTAGAGGCAATCTCAGAGGACCCCTATGGTAAAGGGTGGCTAGCTATTTTAGAGGTGCGAGATGATGTTAAAGAGGAGACGAAGAACCTTTTATCCTCTGATGAGTACAGAAAGCTTCTGGAGGAACATCATTAGATGAAAGGCTTTATCAAATCTATCAAGGATCCCATTCATGGCTACGTCGAGCTAACCGAGCTAGAAATAGATCTATTAGATACACTCCCGCTCCAAAGGCTGAGAAGAATAAAGCAGCTCCCGGGGTCCGAGTATGTTTATCCTGGGGCTATCAATACGAGATTTGAGCATTCTTTAGGGGTTATGCATCTGGCCGGTCTTATGGGCGAAAGACTCGCTGAATATATAGGAGAGGAGGTCTCTACGGAGCTAAGAGCAGCAGGCCTTCTTCACGACATCGGTCATGGGCCGTTCTCTCACTCTTTTGAATCCATCTTAAGGGAAAAGACAGGTATGTCCCACGAAGATGTAAGTGTACTTCTGATTCAGAAGACAGAGATCTCCGATATAATGAACAGGCATGGCCTTAACGTTTCCGACATATGCGATTTAATAAGAGGGAAACACAGGAGGAGGTCTCTTTCTAAAGTGATTAACTCGTCTGTTGATGCCGATAAAATGGATTATACCGTGAGGGATTCCTATCACACTGGGGCGGGGTACTCTGTAGACATTCATAGAATAGCCATAAACGTGATGGAGATAGAAGGGGACCTAGTCATCCATATGAGGGCCCTAGAAGCCGTTGAGTCTCTACTGATGGCTAGACTCCTGTCCTTCAGGACAATTTATTACCATAAAACCTCTAGGGGCGTCCAATTGATGTTAGAGCTTGCTATGAAATCGATAGCTGATGAATTAAATCTAGAGGAGATTAATGATAATCCCGATGTATTCTTGGAGTTAGACGATTATAGCGTATGGGAACTTATGAAGAGGGGTGTGCATAGCAGAGATATAATAAGGAAGCTTATGAGGAGAGAGATACTGAAACTAGTTGCTGAGTGGCATAATATAGAGCTGTCTATGGAGGAGTTAGAGAAAATAAGGGAAGAATTATCGAAAAGATCTGGGATTAGAAAGAATGATATCATAATAGATGTTCCTAGGATCGCTTTCGTTAAACCGCACGATCTACCCATGTTATGGAAAGATGGTAAGTTATATGATCCCCTAAAAGTATCACCAGTCCTCAGCAGGTTGGAACAGACTTTTCCTTCCCTAACTAGAATTTACACATGGCCACATTTCAGAAACAGGCTTAGAGAGATAATCAGAAACAAGGGACCAGCGAGCTTCCTGTAAGCTTATGGAGGGACATTAAACATGGTTACATTAAAAGGGGAACACATAACAGTAATTAATTTTAATTGTCATGGAGCTACTCTCCCGGTAGAGTTAGTTAAACATACCCGCTTGAGGTGATATCATATACTGACTGAGAGTTATATTCTCTGCGGAGAGAGCTGTAGAGATGTGATTTCCCTCCTTCTAATAGCTCTATCTAGGCTTCATGGACTTCATGAGGAGAAACTGCTGCTCTCAGGCCATACCCCTCATCCTAAGCAGGGGTATGTATCCTACGAAATCTTAAAGCTAGAGGAGAGGGGGAAATCACTCCCGTTTGTAAAGGAAAATGCTATGGATCTAATACTCAGGGTTCTACACGGCCCGGAGGATCCTATAGGAAAAGTATACAGGTTTAATGTGATATTGAGATACTACTACTTAAGGGATGAGAAACCGACATACCTTAAGAGAGATGTATACCATGTACAATTAGAAGGGATCAGCAAGGGGGCATTAGCATTCTTCTCCCTTAGGAAGGGGCTAGCTAGAATCACACCAGAGGATTTAATCTCTAGACTTATTAAAAAGACCCGAACTATTAAACAAAATGCAAAAATTAGCTACGCGTCCTTTCCTGACGAGCTAGATTCCTGCGTATAATTAGGGCCTTCCTTATAGCATCTAGGAGCATATTTATCCTCCTTAACGAACCCTCATCCAGTGATTCACCTGCTTCGTAAAGTTCCCTCTCTAAGTGTCGCACGAGGTCTCCTAGCATCTTATCTAATGCTAATCTGTGCTCCTCTAATTTAGCCTCCTCATCTGATTCGACCAAGATAACCTTAGTCCCGCAGACTACACATAGAACCTCTCCGCTGGGGGTTTCAAACAGAGGCGAATCGCATATGGGGCAGGTATCTGGAAGCATTTTCCATCCTTTAAGCAGGGCTTCTGCTAGCTTCCGGCTTCTCTCATTCTGATTAGCATCCCTTTTTTCCATATCCCAGCTACCCAATTACTCATGAGGGTAACAATTTTTAAGTCGACTTGGGACCTTACATGGAAACATCTAATTCGGGAGGTGGTTAACTATGGCTACTAAAAAGTCCCAGAAGATTAAGGAGTATGAACAATTTCTTGCGGAGGCCATGCAAAGGTTAGATAAAATATCTCAAGATAGGAGCGTCCCAAGAAATATAAGAAGGGCGACTACAGAGGCTATAGAAGCTCTGAGAGATGAAAATTTTACCTATGGGGTTAGAGCTAATAAGGCAATATCGATCCTCAATGAGATAGTAAATGACATAAACATGCCTTTCCCGACTAGGTCGGAGATACTCCTAATAATAGGGTTATTGGAGAGAATACGTGATTAATTAGCTTGTAGGTCTCACTATGAGATTCGACAAATCAAAGATATCAATTTATTTTTGAGCCTAATATTCTCTAAAATTATCAATTTACTATCTAACGACCCCTCTCCCAAGTACCTTCTAATGTCTGACAGTGCTGATAACATATAGGAAAGTAGAATCTCTAGGTTCTCTCCTGTTATTTCATTCTCTAGAAATTCTATAATCTTCTCGGTTCCACCTATTAATCCCTCTAACTCACTACTGACTTCAGGGAGTTGCTTTTTTACCCTGAGTAATTTATCTAGGATCTCCCTTAAGAACTCTGAGTATGTTCTAGCTCTATCCTTGGGCACATAATCGTAGGGACTACAGCAAAGCTGCACAGATTCTATCAAGCTTCCTACCATATTAGCAGATAGAATCAATTCCCTCAAAGCGTCTCTCCTCTCGAGAGGATCTTTTCTCATGACTTCGGATGTTAGTTTTTCTTTAGCCCACTTAAGTTGATATTCTGCATCAGATAGCCTTTTGGCAAGTAGTGACAGCTCCTCTTTTAATCTTACTATTGCTTGGGGGCCATATTCTTCTAAGAAC
>JAGGTZ010000168.1 GCA_021158805.1 Thermoproteota archaeon
CAGAGCTAATGAGATGGTTAGCATCAAAGAGGTTAGGAAAGCGATTGAAGGTTACGTAAAGATAATCGAATGGGCCTCTAACCTACAGACCTTATAACTAAGGTTCACTAGCACCTAACAGGACAACATTCGAAAAATATAGAGGTATTTCTAGGGGGATCACGGGTTGATCAGCCCTTCAACAGCTTTATGAACTCCCTCATCCATGATGGTAGATCAGGCCACGCCCTAGCTGTCACTAGATTTCCATCTACTACTACCTCCTGATCAACCCATTCAGCTCCATCTACTACTACCTCCTGATCAACCCATTCAGCTCCTTGTGCCTTTAGATCTGGGCTTACAGCTATATAAGAAGTCATTTTCCTCCCTGAAACTAGTTCATAGGATGTAAGTAGCAGAGGTCCATGACATATAGCGGCGACGGGCTTGTTAGCTTCGAAGAAGTGCCTTACTATTCTCTCGAGATCCTGTGATAACCTTATGTATTCAGGAGCTCTCCCGCCAGGGATTAGAAGGCCATCATATTCGCTTGGATCAACTTCTTTGAATTCCTTATCAACCCGCCCAAATCTGTACCCTGGCTTCTCAGTGTAGGTCTCCCATCCTGGCTCGAAGTCATGCACTACAGTCATTAATGTCTTCTTGGAGGGTGCAGCTACATGAACATCAAGTCCCTCCTCTTTGAGGCGCCAATACGGATAAAAAAGCTCCTGAGCCTCTACAGCATCACCAGCTACAATCAGGACCTTCTTGGCCACGATATCACCTATCAGAGTAAACCGGTACCTTTAAAAAAGTAGGAGTTAAAATATTTTACAAAATGTGTAGATAGAAAGAGGAGGATGAGAAAAGTCAGCCTCCGAGGAACTGCACGTTGATGTAGAGGGCAAAGGCATATGTGAACATTATAGCACTTATGAGTAGGAAGATGAACGGTATCCAGCCAGGTCTGACCGTCTTACCGGCAGGATGTATTTTAGGTAGCATCACCCAGTTCTGGTAGAAGAACAGCCAAGTGTATATGACCATGAGGAACATGTTACCAACGCCTGTTAGGATTATCAGAAAGCCCGGCTTCTCCAGTAATACAGTTATAGCCCCTATCACTGTGTAGATTGTCACGAGGTAGTAGTAGATCTTCCTATACTCTATCTTCTCAGGTACGCCTGGTATCGTGTAGAGGTTACTGGCGAACATTCTGCCGACACCATCTAGTGCCGTTATGTAAGTATCTAGTAGGAAGAAGAACCCTACAATGTATAGTATAGCTCTTCCTACATCTCCCCACAGGTGACCGAACCACTCAGCCTGTACTACTACCAGTTTAAAGCCCGTTGGAAGGGCTTCAGCTCCTTTCGCAAGATATTCAGGTCTCAAGACAGCAAATGTCAGTAGTGACGTGAGGACTATAGTTAGTGTATTCAGGAAAACTCCAAAGAGGTTGTCACACCAGAGCCAAGTGACCCAGTCCTTCCATCTCTTCCTGTTCTCTGGGGTGTCTGGGAATGCGACGCCAACGCCAGGTATGGGCTCAGGTTCTCCTGTTATCGGGCTAGTTACTCTGCCTATGTGAGCAGACATTCCTGCATTCTTATCTCTCACCCAGAAGCTGTAGAGGATGTTCCAAATGCCACCAGCTCCCGTATAGCAAATCAATGTGATGAATGTCCCCATGTCTGCCTTATCGAAGTTCGGTGGGAGCATATTAAACCCACTACTGAAGGGGACGAGTCCGGAGAAGTACTCACCAGCAACCTTAGCTACGGCTGGAGATAGAAGCACTACTATTAGCATACCGCCGAAGGATATTATCGCTGCTAGGGATTCAATATACTCCACGATCTTATATGCTATGGGACCGAGCATGTATATAACCCACACTAGGAATATTGCAACTTCTGCCCAGAACCGCGTCTGCCCGGCCGCATCCCATCCTGCTGGGAAGTTTGTGAGCTTCGCTAGAGCTGTGGCTCCTCCAGAGACATACCCACCAACCCACAAGAGAATGATTAAGGATACGATGAACGTAAACCATCCATATATCCTATGAACTCTGTGGAAACCTTCATAAATTGTCTCCCCAGTTGCTATTGTGTATCTAGCTATCTCTAAGTTAACCCAGTACTGGAGAGAGGCATAGAATATGAGCCAGCCAAGGAAGAAGAGTCCGTATTTGGCGACCATGTAGGGCCACCATATCAGCTCACCACTGCCCTGTGAGAGGCCTGCCCATACTAAACCAGGTCCGAACATCGCTGCCCATCCAGGGAAATCAGGTAGATCTTTTACATCAAAAGGCTTCTTAAACCTTCCAAAAATCAGGTTTTCCTCTTCTGGCACTCAGAGGCACCTCCAAAGCTATTGTCTAAAAACCTTCAGGCAAATAATTTAAATTTATCTGTAATCGTTACAATTTTTAAGTTAAGAAAATTTACGCTAGAACAGAGGTACTTAAGGCTTAGATATAACTTAGCTCTATGTATAATGTTATTCTACATACTATGTTATCAAGAAATTTTTATAACGCTATTCACCAGCGTGTGGTATTATTTTCAAGATAGCTAATTGTATCGGTAACATTCCATGAGTTTCATATGATCTATGCAAGTAAGGAGTACCACTTATTACTTGTTAGGGTACATCGCGTACAGGATGCTTCGTCACGAGAAAGCGAAAGTCGTAGAACTGTCGCCAAGAGATGCTTACATAATCTCTCTTAATGTAAAACATGAGGGAGAGGCTCAGGAGGAATCTGTTGCTATAGAGATATTTTCACCCCCACATGAACTTTTGAGGAAGGATTTGGATGAGTATGATCATGCCCAAGTATGTAGTGAAGCCTGAGGAGGTACTAGGAGGAGCTCCTATGGAGAGAGGGACAGAGGATTACAGGCCTGTCAGAGACTTAAAGGTAATATATCCTGAGACCATCGATCCCGATCCAAGGAGCCTAATTCCCGGTGTTGTGAAGGTAGATCCTAGCCACCATACCCCTCTTCATAGACATAGGTGTGAGGAAGTCTACTATATATTAGGATGGGGGTCAAGACAGAAGGAAGGAGAGAAGTACCCAGTTAAGAAGGGATAAGGGGTATTCCTGCCTGAGGGAGTGAGACATAGGGTATTCAACACTGGAGATCAAACATTAAGATACGTAGTTGCAGGAGGTATAATATTTGTCCTTCTCATACCGAAATGGCCTTCCGAGAGCCCGTACGAGATCTAGAGCAATACCTCCTAACCTTTTTATTTTACATGAGGGAGTTGTCGAGATGATTAGGGCACCACCAGAATTCATATATGTCAGGTGGGTTGGTCTCCTCTCTTCCTTAGTGCCTGCGATCGCATTTGGCATCCTAACGATATGGGGGAGTGGATTTTTCGGGGTAGTTTACACGATAGCGAGTTTCCTCCCACTGCTAGTGATATCTTATTATCTGGACTTGATCCTGTTTAAGCTCCCCCTTCCTCAGAGACTGAAGCATCCTTATCTGAGGGTAAGCCTCTCTTGGTTGATAGCATTCCCCATATCTAGGATAGTGGTGACAGAATTGATTCTCATAGCCATCTGGAAGACTACAACTCTCCCAGTAGCTACTGTACAGCAGGCGATTACCCTCATACTCCTGATGATGTTGCTAGGGTTCGCGTATGGGACATTCTTCTATTCAGCATACATAACAATCTTCAGGATCTACGTAAAGAGGAAAATAAAGAAGGGAGAGGCACCATTTAGTCTCGAGGAAGCATAACCGCTCCTTTATCTGCTGAGGCCGCCAATAGAGAGTAGATTGCTAGAAAACCTTTTCCCTTTGGCTTTGGCGGGGTCCATCTCTCCTTTCTCCTTCTTAACTCCTCTTCGCTGACTAGGAGATCAAGCTTCCTGTTAGGTACATCGATGTAAATCTCATCTCCCTCTTCCACAAGAGCTATTGGTCCCCCTTCGGCTGCCTCAGGAGAGACATGCCCTATGGCTGGGCCTCTAGTAGCTCCAGAGAAACGTCCATCTGTTATTAATGCCACTCTCTTCAGACCAAAGCCCACTATTGCTGATGTAGCAGTTAACATCTCTCTCATTCCTGGACCTCCTTTAGGACCTTCATATCTTATTACGACAACATCTCCTTCCTCTATTCTACCATCAAAGATTGCCTTGACAGCTTCTTCCTCCGAATCGAATGGCTTCGCCTTCCCCTTGAAGGTTAGCATCTCAGGATCCACTGCTGTCTGTTTTATTACAGCGCCATTAGGTGCTAGAGTTCCTCTTAACACAGCGAGGCCACCTTGCTTGTGGTACGGATTATCTTTTGGCCTTATGACCTCCCTATTTCTTATTACCACGTTTTCTATTATCTGGGCCCAGGTCTTGCCGGACACCGTTAGCTGATCGAGGTGCATCATATCAGATAGCTCCTTGAAAACTCCAGGTACGCCGCCAGCATAGTGGAGGTCTACGACGTAGTGAGGACCGGCTGGGTTCATGTTGGCTATATGAGGAGTTTCTCTACTTATCTCATCGAATGTCTCAAGGGAGAGTTTAACTCCAGCCTCCTCAGCTATTGCCATGAGATGTAGGACAGCATTAGTAGATCCGCCTAGGGCCACATCTACCCTTATAGCGTTCTCAAACGCCTTCTCAGTCATTATATCTAGGGGCTTTATACCTTCCCTGAGGAGGGCCATTACAGCCCTACCAGCTTCCCTACCAGCCCTTATCCTCTCCGCTGATACTGCTGGAATTGTTGAAGTACCGGGGAGTGCCAAGCCTAAGGACTCGGCAGCTATAGCCATGGTATTAGCCGTGTATAATCCGGCACAGGATCCGGGACCGGGAGCTGCTAAGCTCTCGAACCTCCTTAGCTCCTCTTCACTCATCTTGCCCGCTTTATATTGGCCTACAGCCTCGAACAGATGACTTATGGCAACTCTCCTGCCATCAATCTCCCCGGGGAGCATACATCCACCATTTACAAGTACTGTTGGTATATTGAGCCTAGCTGCAGCCATTAGCATGCCAGGAGTTATCTTATCGCATGCAGTAATGAGCACTAAAGCATCGAAGGCATGAGCTTTGACCATCAGCTCGACGCTAGCAGCTATTATCTCCCTGCTCGGTAGGGGGGCCTTCATCCCCTCATGCCCCATGGCTATACCATCGCATATTGCAATCGTATTGAATTCCAATGGAGTGCCTCCAGCCTCTCTTATACCCATCTTTACCGCCTCAGAGACCCTATCTAAGTGGATATGGCCTGGGACTATTTCATTCCAAGAATTAGCTATTCCAATCAGGGGCTTCTCTAAGTCCTTATCATCTAACCCTGCCGCCTTAAATAGAGACCTCTGAGGGGCTCTCTCAGGCCCCTCAGTGACAACACGACTTCTCCACTTGGGATCCAAGGGAAGCACCTCTCCTCTCCACAAGGAAATCTTAAAGCTTTTTTGCTCAGGCCAAGGAGGCTCAAACGATTATTAGAAAGTCATGTCTGAAGGCATATGATAAGGAAGGAGAGGTTAGTCGTAGGACACAGACCTGATGGTTCATCTATATCACTCCCAATTATAACAGTTAGAGGCGATGGAGACAAACCCAACGTCTTTATGGGACTTACGGCTCATGGAGATGAGATAACTGGCCATCAATCATTATGGTATCTTCTAGACCACTTGAACGAGATGAGAATTAAGGGGCTTCTGAAAATAGCTGCCCTGATAAATACAGAAGGGTTCAATTACTCCATTAGAGGAGTACCTCTCTCAACTATCGATATGAATAGAATATATCCTGGGGATGGGAATGGTTCTATCTTCGAAAGAGTAGCTGCTAAAATATGGGGGATGGCCTCTAAATCCGACTTTGTCATTGATGTACATTCCGCAGGTCTCTCTATACCCTTCGTCCTGATCCATCCAGCTGAGCCCTTAATAAGGGACTTCATGGAAGAGATAGCTTACTCTAGTGGGTTGACTGTACTTTACAACTATGATCGAGATCTTTACGAAAGAATGGGACTTGAAAGATCATTGAGTGGAACGTCGGTGAGGAATGGAGTCCCAGCCCTAACGCTAGAGCTTCCAGGATTTGCCGGTATAGATCCTACAGGTGCTAAAGCAGGATTCATCGCCCTTAAAAATATGTTAATAGAGATTGGTGTGTTTGAAGGCAGCAAAGAAGCTATTGACTTCACTCCAGTTATTAAAGAGAGGGGTCTGAAGAGGATCAGGGTCAGAAGCCGTGAGGCAGGTCTCCTTCAATATGAGAAGTGGTTAGGTAGTAAGGTGAAGGAAGGAGATATAATTGCTAGGGTAAGAAGTCTATTTGGGGAGATTATCGAGGAAGTAGTAGCTCCTCAGGATGGCTATATATTGCAGGTAAATGGATACTATAGGACCTTCACTGGAAGTGTTGTTGCCACATTGGCAGTCAGGTCATAGGTGCGCATTACATTTTAGGGTGTACATCTTTTTCCTCGACGTACCTTAAGACTTAATGCACAGGGCACTACCGACCTTGGCTTTACTACTGCTCCTAGTGGTACCACTACCTACAAGTTCGCTACCTGTAACTCATACGGCTAATGCAAAAAATACGAGGTTCTATCCGGGAAGAGGTGCGATGAGGGATGGAGGTCTCTTGATGTACTTTCCTAAGGAACTAGACGGGGCGGTGGTAAGGGCTCCCTTAGTCCTGAAGTACGGAAGTAAGACCTACTCTGTGGCTATAACATCTAACGGGGTGATTTACTATCTGGATGAAGGTGGTACCCTCTATAGGCAGGTTACTGGATGTAAAGGAAGGGTAGTGAAAGCCGTACATGCGGATATGCAGAGGAGTAGTAAGATACTACTAGCGACCTGCTGGCTCCCGTCTCAGAACAAGATGTCCGCCCTCTACATATGGGCCAATGGTCATCTAGAATGGTCTTCTCCCTCTAAGGATAGCTATATGGGATCAGAACAACCATACCCCTTTGCTGGCGATGTAGACGGGGATGGTAACGATGAGCTCCTCTGGTATGTAGATGGACATGTCTGGTTCCTAGATAACCCCTATGAGGACCCTCAACTATTCCTGATAGGCAAAGATGTGAAGGGGTTTGGCTTGGGAGATGTAGACGGGGATGGATCGGAGGAGGTAGTGGTTACAACTAATTCCGGAACCCTGACTTGGGATCCCAGTGATGGATTCCATGACTTCTCTAGCTTCTCGTGCTCGTCAGAACCTGTCCTCTCTGACTTGGATGGGGATGGCATCGACGAGATCTCATGTCTGAAGGGAGGGAGCCTCATCTCATTTGATCCAGATAAGATACTGCTTACAGTGGGGAATGTCGCCGCCCCCCCAGCTTCAGCCGACCTGAATGGAGATGGTAAGGCCGATCTGGTCTATATGTTGAAGAACGGGGAGGTTGAAGCTAGATCCCTGAGTGGTGTGCTATGGAGATATAAGGCTGGACAGGGAGCGAATCCCCTCAATTCCCCAGCTATCGGCGACATAGACGGAGACATGAAGCCCGAGGTAATCGTAGCGATAGGCAGCTCCGTGGAAGTTATCTCAAACACAGGCACTTTAGAATGGGATATAGATCTGAAGAGACCATCGGCTGCTGTATCTCAGAAGGTAGGAGATACTACCTGGATAAAAGAGGTTACAATCCCACTTGTAGCAACATCTCCGCCCTCCTTAGGTGACTATGATGGCGATGGCCTACTAGAGATCCTAGTGGGGCTTGGGGCCACAGGCTATCCTGGAAGAATGGCTGTAATAGACGACATCTCTGGCTTAGGGGAGCCCCCAATCATTGAGGTCCTGAGCCCGGAGAACTACACTACAGTGGGTGCTGAGTTTGACCTAAAATTCAGCGTCTCTGATGATACGACCTCTGTCCTTCATGTTAAGGTGTACAGGTACTTGGAAGACTGGGTCGAGGCTTGGTCGGGGGTAATGGAATCAGGGGAGGTGAGAAAGTTGCATTTGCCCTCGGCCGAGCAGGTAATGATCGAGGCTACTGACGGCACACTAATCTCTAGGGCTATAGTTAAGCTGAGAGTCGATATAAGTGCACCTATACTGGAGATATCCCCTAGAAACGGATCTACAATAGGTCCAGGAGATGTAATCACTGTGAGAATGAGGGCTCCCTACAAAGAGTATGCATTCCTCTCGGTATTCCACAGCAACGATCCTAGAGGTTCTTGGGTGAAGATGATCGACAGAAGGAGGGTTTGGAAGACAACTAAAGTGGAGATAAATGTCACATCGCTCGTTAAAATGATAAGAGGATACCATTACTTCAAGTTCGTTCTAGAAGATGCGCTAGGAAATAAGAACGTTAAGATCATGCGATATAGAATAGAAAAGGAGAACAGCGTATACACGGCGAGCGAAGGTAACGTCTATCTCTCAATAATAGTTGGGGACGGGCCATTTTCAAAGGAAGTACCTATCTCATGGAGGATTGCGGGAGTCGATGAAGCTATTCTCTTCTATGGATTTGATGGGGATTGGACGATCTTGAAAGAGGTAACTGGGAACGGCACAATGACTTGGAACGTTTCAGAGCTCAGTGACGGTCTATATAAGCTGAAGCTCGAGGCAGAAAATCAGGGTAAAGTAGTAAGAGCCTTTGCTCAAGTCGAAGTGGATAACACCCCACCTTCCCTTGAGGTCAAGGCAGATAAATCAGTGGCCAAGGTAGGTGACCTAGTTAAGGTAGTGGTAACGACGGATGCCTCCAAAATCCTATGGGATCTCGATGGTGATGGGAAATTCGAGACATTAGGGCCTAATACCGCTAGGATCAAGATAGAAGAGGCGAGAAATCTCACAATTAACGTCATGGCGCTAGATGAGGCGAATAACTCCGCTGTAGCAAGCGTTTTAATAGCTGTAACGAATGATACCGTACAAAATGTGTCTAGTGAGGAGAATACAAGCAGCGTAGAGGTTCAACAGGAGGAGAAAGAGAAGGGCTTTGTCATTAGAATCCCGTTAGACTTGAGCTGGCTAAGGTTCGACATCTTACTACCAGCGATAGCTCTAATAGCGCTAGCACTTGTAGTAAGGGGTATTAAGAGAAGAAGGAAGAAGAGGGCTAAAGAAACTAGGAGGGTGGTGAATCCATGGCTCTCGCTATAGAAGTCAAGGACGATGCTGCTGGTTTAGGGATATTTGTAGCATACAACATGGTAGAGGGCGTTAAAGTAGGACCCTTAGAGGACGACTTGTACCTAAGAGAGGCAGCTGAGAGAATAAGGAGCAAATATACGCTACAAAAACTCAGGGAGGATCCTATAGTCAGGGCTTACAGGGACTTCTACTGGAGGATAGGTATAGATCCCACGAAAACTAGGCCGAGCAGTGAGGCCATGGTAAGGAGGGTATTGAGAGGGGGCTCCTTCCCGAGGATAAACAACGTGGTAGATGCGGGCAACGTGGCCAGTGCCCTAACCTTAGTGCCAATAGGTCTCTACGACTTGGATAAGGTGAGAGGACCTATGACTCTGAGGCTGGCCAGGCCGGGGGAAATTTTCCACCCAATAGGGGGAGGTGAGGAAGTATTAGAGGGTGGAGAACCGGTCTTGGCCGATGAAGAGGAGGTCCTCTTCCTCTATCCTCACAGGGATTCAAGGAAAACCATGATTACCAGTTCCACAACCAAGGTCGTCGTGCTAGGAGCGGGAGTCCCGGGAGTAGAGGTACCTAGAGTCAGAAAAGCCGTCAATCTAGCTGTAGAACTTATCGAGAGGTTCGCTGGTGGGCATGGCGGTGAGACGAAAGTATCTCCTTGATCGTCCCTACGATTTCCTCCGGCGTAATCCCTAGGAGCTGAGCGCCTCTAAGGACCTTCATCACTGTATCTTCAACCTCTTCCATCATCCTTCCTTGGAGGGAGGATTCCAATTCCTCTATCACCTTTGGAGGGAAGGCCATGAAGTCACCTGAAATGACGATTTTGGAGATCTTGTTCTCGGTGGACTCTATCTCCACCTTGAGGGTTTTACCCTCACGAGACCTAACAACTTTTCCCATCATCTTCTGAAGTTCCACCTCCTAGATCTGTACTTCTCCTCAAGGTGTTCAACATGCTTCCACTCCTCTTCGGTGAGTTCGCCCTCTTCTATGTCGCCTAGAAAGGAGAAACTTTCTATCATGGAGTTAAGCGCCTCATCAAAGCTGACCCTCCTGCCCAACTCTATAGAAAGCGTTGTGACCCTCTCATATATTGATGAGACACCCTTATCCACGAGCTTCTCCTTTGGTGCTTTGAGAACCTTCGCCAAGGTTTCTAAGTCCGTATCATACATTAAGGTACCGTGCTGAAGTAGATTCCCTCCTTCCCTAGTTTGCGCACTACCCGATATCTTCTTTCCAGCCAGGATGATGTCATTAACCGGTTGGAAATCAGCTTTCAACCCGAAGACCTCTATAGCCCTTAAAACACCTTCACAGATATACCTAATGCTATCTTGAATGTTCCTTGGAAATAGATCAAGGGGACCGGTCACCGAGTAAGTGATCTCACCATTCTCATCATGGTAAACGGAGCCTCCTCCGGTAACCCTTCTGATGACATCTACTCCAAGCCTGCTAGTTTCATCCAGATTGACGGAATCGCCTACTTTCTGAAAATAGCCTATAGTTACCGCACTTGGCCTAAACCTGTAAAGCCTCAGAGTGGGTATTCCAGATATTAAAAGTGCCTCATCTACCGCCATATTGAAGGCCGCATCCCCTTCAAGCCTGAGGAACCTCCACTTAACCAAGGAAATCCCCTTCCCACCTCAATTAAGGTAAAGGAAAAACTCTATTACCAGCGTCTTGGTGCGATATGAGTGCTAGCTATTTCCGCAGAAGATGCCATCCCAGATATCTGAGCCTATTTATTTCCCCTCTAAGGAAGCGGTTGAAGAGTTCGCCCTGCGTTAGACCATCTAATGAGCCTAGGTCTCGCTCCGTGACTAGCTCTTCGTACGTCGGTGAGGAGGCCAAGAGAC
>JAGGTZ010000094.1 GCA_021158805.1 Thermoproteota archaeon
CTCATGGAAGACGATGTACTTAACGATCCGCTCATATATCCACCAGAAGACATCCAAAAGAGGCTCTGGTTTATACCGGTACTCTCAGAAGAGGATAAAGCAAAGCTAGATGAGGTTTGGGAGGAAATACAAGCTGCTTAGATCCCAAGATATGTTTCTCATTTTTCCATACAATGCCTTCTAGCTCCGTATGGTAAGCTTAGAGTATATGTAGGCGAGTGCCATGGAGATAGCCATTATCACCGTAGTTAGGGCATTTATCTCCGGACCCACCCCACCCCTAGCCGATTGCGACCATATTATAAGTGGGAGTGTCTGAAACCCTGGTCCTGTCGTGAAGATCGTCTTGATAAAGTCATCAAAAGATAGGGTAAAAGCTATTAGAGCAGCGGCTACTATCCCTGGCATGGAGAGGGGCAGAGTCACTTTGAGGAATGTCTGGACCTCATTGGCACCCAGAGTTAGAGAAGCTTCTTCTAAGGAACGATCGAAGCCAGCTAGCCTTGCCCTCACTACAACATATACGAAGGATATATCAAAGGCTATATGCCCTAGCAGAACAGTCAACCATCCCAATCTATACCCAGCGAATTTATAGAACAAGAGCAGCGATAATGCCTCTGCTATTTCAGGTATTATAATAGGGATATAGAGGAGGCTATCTATTGCTCCCTTACCTCCCATATCAAACCTAATCATACCATATGCTGCTAGTGTCCCAAGTGTGAGGGACACTAAGGTCGTGAGGATCGCTATATTCAAGCTGTTGTAGAACGCTATCCAAATATCTTTATCCTTTATGAGAACCTGGTACCACTCCAATGAGAAACCTGTGAACTTTCCTAGCGTCCTAGACTCATTAAATGAAAATATTATTACAACCACTATCGGCAAGTAGAGGAATATGTATACTAAAGCCGAGTAAATACCCATTAATTTATCTACGAGACTCATATCTCCAACTCACCTACCTTCTTCACGTATATTATCAGGGCCGCTAGAACCACAGCTATGTAGAGTATGGAGAGTGCTGCTCCCCTCCACCAATTATGGAATTTTAAGAAGAGATTCCAAGTGATCACTCCTATCGTGGGTACGCTAGCACCCCCGAGCATAACTGGAACTACAAACTCCCCGATCGCCGGAACGAATACTAGTATTGTGCCGGAGGCGATTCCAGGCTTTGAGAGGGGAAGGGTTACTTTAAGGAAGGTCTTTAGAGGAGATGCCCCTAGTGTATAGGAAGCTTCTAAGAGTGATTTATCGAGCTTCTCTAAGCTCGCATAGAGAGGCAGTATCATGAATGGCAAATAATCGTATACCATGCCTATTACCACGGCCTCGTAGGTAAACATCTGACCTAACATCGTAAGGATATTCATCAAAGCGTATGTTCTAAGGAGGAAACTTACCCAATAGGGGACTATGATGCCTATCACCAGGGTATTTTTCCACTTCTTTGGAGCCTTCAGCGCTAGATAGTAGGCTAGGGGATAGGACATCACAAGAGTGCCTAATGTAGTTATTGCTGCTAAGACGATCGAGTTGTAGAAGACCTTGAGGTAAACTCCTCTGAAGGCCTGCCGGTAGAACTCTATTGTCACCTTCCATGTTATCACTCCCCTCCTTCCAATGAATCCAATGCTATAGAGGATTGTTGTGAGGAAAGGGGCGAAGAAATAGATCGCCAGGTAGATTAAAGCAGGCCCTAAAATTAAAAGGATTGTAAGGGATCTGTGCTCCCTTATAAAGTCAATAAGGGGCTCTGCCATGCCCATTAAGACACCCTAGACTTCAAATACCCCTGCCTCATCTCCAGCATTCCAGCCTACCCAAGTTCTCGTATTTATATCCAGCCTCCTGCTCTCTGGATGAGTTGATGGGATACTCACCTTCAGCCCGATTCCATCCAATGTAACCATTACAATGAGCGTATCTCCTTTGTAGACCACCTCTCTTATCTTACCCTCGTAAGAGTTTTCCAGAAATCTGGCTTCCTCTCCTATCCTTATCCTCTCGGGCCTTATACTTACCACTACCCTCTTTCCCAAGAGATTGTGAGTTCGAGATACCTTGATTGGACCTATGCTGGTAGAAATACCCTCTTCCTTGACTATACCATCTATGAAATTGGCTTCTCCGATGAAACTGGCTACAAATTTAGTCTTTGGTTTCTCATATACCTCAGAGGGAGTGCCTACCTGCTCAACTCTTCCTTCTCGTATAACTGCTATCCTGTCGGACATGACCAAGGCCTCTCCCTGATCGTGTGTTACATATATGAAGGTAGTTCCGACGGTCCTTTGAATCCTCTTAAGTTCTAGCATCATGTGCTGCCTTATCTTTAGATCTAATGCTCCCAAAGGTTCATCTAAGAGTAAAACAGCTGGTTCTGTAACTAGAGCTCTTGCTATAGCTACTCTTTGTTGCTGGCCACCACTCAGCTGACCTGGTTTTCTGTTAGCGAATATCTCAGGTGGCATCTTCACTAGTTCTAGCATATCGTACACTCGCTTCTTAACCTCGCTATTGGAAAGCTTTCTTATCTTCAGACCATATGCTATGTTATCATAAACGGTCATATGAGGAAAGAGAGCTAAGTGTTGGAATACCATACCTATGTTCCTCTTGTAGGGCGGTAGGTTCGTTACATCCCTCCCATCGAGTATCACGATGCCAGAGTCCGGTTTCTCTAACCCGGCTATAATCCTCAGGAGAGTCGTCTTACCCGATCCACTTGGACCAAGGAGAGAGAAGAACTCATTCCTCTTTATCTCCATATTCACATGATCGGATGCAACGACCTTACCGAATTTCTTTACTATATCTCTTAAGATAACCATATTCTCCACTTTAGAGGCGATATAGTCGGTCTTTTCGATCATTTCCATCTCGCTGATTAGTCGTGATCCTTTATATTTTGACTTTTTGTAGAGATAGTGTTGAGAGGGCTCGAGGGCCCTGAGAAGATGTGAAGTTATAAGATCATACATTATAATGAATATTTATTGCTTATTTGATACATAACCAAACCAATTAAATCAATTTTATTTTATTGGTAAGGCAATAAGCACATGTACCCTCATCAGGGACTCGTGCTCATGAACCCCCGGAAGAATGGGTTTCTACTCGTTCCTAAGGTACTCTGATGGTAATTTTGAGATCGTGGAGGCTGGAAATGTGTTTCGTGAGCTTGGAATGACTTTAGATGACACCTAAGACAAGTAGCGATATTAC
>JAGGTZ010000222.1 GCA_021158805.1 Thermoproteota archaeon
AAATCCGATGGTCTCTCCAATAAACCGTAGCTAACCTCGAAGGGGTTCATGGGATTAGTACCGCCCGTGTGAGAAGCAATGTACATCCTCAACCCCTTCCTCCTGAGGACCTCTAACTCAGCCCTTTTCAGATCCTCATCTCTCGTGTTCAAACCCGAGATTACTGGGGCTACTCCAAAGACCTCCTTCACATAATCATATCCCCCAACTTCACCTTCCCTGTAGGTCGAGCAGAAGTCCTTCTTATCGGGCGAATATCCCTCAGTAATAAGGGCGAAACTCTCAAACTTCTCCAAAAGGTCTACCTTCTCTTCATAGAAGAGATCTTGTATCCTCCTACATTTCCCCTTATAGTAGGCTTGGGAAATGGATGAATCACATGCGGGATGAGGGGGCCTGATGTGGTAGTTGATGCCCATATTCTCATCCTTAATCCTCTCTATAACCTCAGGACGGGTCTCAACAAGGGCCTTTAGCACAGGACCCGTGAAGTAGAAGTCAGCCCTTACACCATACTTCGTATAGATGTCTAAGAGCCTGTTTAAGGTCTCAGCACACAGATCTGGGTCATAATAGTCGTTCACGTTGACTGCAAAGTAGACGTAAAACTGGGGGTCATCCGGATCTATGTATCTCTTCCAGAACTCATGGTCGATCTTAGTATCTTGAGCGTCAAATCTGGACTCATATCTCTGTCGCGCCTTCTCCCATTTCAGGTAAATCTCCGTCATTTCGTCGAAGGTCATCCATATGATCTTCCCTTCCCTCGCAAGTGGATCCATTACCTCGGTAAACCAGCGTTCGTAGGCCTGGAGAACACGGCTTGTCTCCTCCTCCGTACCTCCACTTTGGTAGAGATGGGAGCTAACCCACCATACGTTTATGTGATCCTCATCCGAATCCGCTAATGCCTTTTCTAGGCTCCTTGTTGCGGCCTCGAAGCAATTTATATTCTTGCGACAATCTATCTCAAATTCCTGGCTGAGGTACCATCCGGGCAGGTAGACTATGGTCCCGGATGGATCGTGGGACTGCCAAGCATCATCTCTGAGGTCTAGCATCGAGACAGGGGGGAGTATCCAGGGATGGAGCCATCTAGGAGGATTATGCGTTACCCTATAGTAGGGCTTCTCCACAGAAGTCATACTGGTGAATCCAAGACAGCCATCACATACGCCTAGCAGGTTCACATTCTCGAGGTCGAAGCCTGCCCCAAGGTTAGTGGGCTCTTCTCCGATAGCCTGAGCTACAGCTTCCTTCACCTCCCTGTTATATTCTAATCTAGCTTCATCTGTCTCGAGGCCCATCTCCTTCATATGGTGACCTAAGTGACTCTGCACACCTATGCCGTGGCCCCTCCTCTTTAGCTCCTTCAAGAGGTATCTCCCGAACTTGACATCTGCCCAGGCGAAGTTCTTCTCTGGCTGGATGGAGAGCTTAGCTCCGTGTTCCTCGAACTTCCGGGCTAACGCATCTAGTATATCGGCGTACATATTGAACAGCCGCTCATCTTGATCGTAGTAAACCCTTTTCACAACTTCCTCTATATGGAGTTGGAAACCAACTAGGAGGACTTCCCTCTTACAGTCAAAGGGGCATGACTCCCATGACTCAGAGATATCGCATACACCGTTTCCACAGGTCTCAGGTATTTCCACTAAATCGAGGAGAGCTGAACTGGCCTCCTTTGTCTTCTGGGTACCCGCGCCGAAGAACCTTAATGCCTCATCGAAGTACTCTTCTAGTGGCATGCTATGTCCAGTATCGTGCCAGAAGATCCTCCTCTCGGCTGCTGATGTAGCGGCATCATAGGCAAACTGACAGGCCTCAGGGGTTAGTAGATCATCTTTCTTCCCGCAGTGGAAGTGAATCCTCCCCTTATACTTTGGCAGGAAGTAGAGGGGATCTATCTTACTCAGTACGGACTTATCGTGGGACCATGAGGTCTCGCCCACCTTCCCATGCGCGTGCACATACTCTAGGTTTGCTGCCGCTAGCAATAGTTCCGCCTTGTCCACACTAGCTCCTTTGCCTAGTGCCACACCCGAGACAATGCTTCCCAAGCTTCTAGATATCAGATAGACCTCTTTGGCCCCCTCATCCCTCAGGAAATTGGAAATGGCAACTATTTCGTCTGAACCCTTTATTATAACGAAGGGTATCTTCTCAAGATCCTTCATACTCCCCCTCTCTCCATGAAAGGGGAGGTCAAAGGCGAATGTACAGAAACCCTCCTTCTCGAAAGCCTCCATATCTCTCAACCACTTCTCCTTACTCCCTCCAAGTCCATGCACGAATATAATGCACTTACCATTCCATCCATCGGGCTTATGATAGATGTGAGGGATCTCGCTCAGGGGAACCCTAGTTCTAGTAGTGGACTTGGAGGGAGTTTTGGTCGGAGGAACTGTTCTTGAAGTAACAGGCTTCTTAGGTGGTGTGGTCTTCGTAATCGGCCCTGTAGTTGAAGTTACGGAGGTAGAAGTCTGCGTAGGCGGGGATGGCTTCAGGAACAATACATACGCCCCGAGTAGAGCCAATGATACTATGACGAGGATTCCCAAGATCGCTCCTCTTCCAGCCATCTCGCTACCCCCCAGGATGGCCTGGACGGGAGGGTCACACTTTCATACCGTCCTTGCAACTATACACCTGAGAATCCTCGATTGGCATCTCCTGCCTTGGGCCCTCCCGTACAGTTCATTAAGTATGGGATAGAGTACCATAAAATCTTTCTCTTAAAATTTCTAATAATAGCCTAACTAATACCTACTTCGAGCTTGAACTAACACTGTCTGGGTCTGGGGAGGTACAACTGCCATATTTTTCATAAATGGGAAAAATTAATATGCTCAATACACTTTTCTACATCATATATGGGAATAGATGAATCTTCGCTCTTCATAATATGGCTCTCCTTACAGGGACCTCTAACTCCATCTAGAGCCGCTATTGAGACCTCCCTACCTAAGACTACTGTTTACAGAAAGTTAAGGGAACTGGAAGATAGGGGTTGGCTTGAGCGAAAGGGGAAAACATACTTGCCCACTGATAGAGCCAAGATCCTAGGTAAGATGGAGGCAAAGGATATGCTAGGGATCTTCCACATAGAGGAACTATTTGAGAAAGCCTTAAGGCTTCAAACAGGAAGCTGGAGGAGATCTATGGAGTTATTAAGGGGAAGGGGTATGGATTTTGTGTTATGCTACGAGACCGCAGCCTATATCAGAACGGGATTCCAGACACCATCTGCCGCCTTCGCATATGTAAGGGACTCAGAACTGAAGGACTGGATATCCTTGGGTAAGAGAGCTCCCAAATTTGCCGACCTAGTTCTCATACCAGTTAGAGAACTACCGACTAGCGAGGTAATCTCGGGCTGGCCTGTAGTAACTGAAGAGAGGTTGAGGTTAGAGCTCATTGTGTGGCTTGGAAGGGGCATACTTGATCTGGCGGCTCTCAGGGGAAAAGTCCCGATGGTTGCGGAGGAGATGACGGATGTCGTCTATTGATGATTTCCTAACTGTTGTGGAGGAAAGAGGTGTTAGGTATGCTCTCCTCGGGGCCCTAGCCATCTCAGCCATAAGACCGTTTAGGATCACTCATGATGTTGATGTAGCTGTAGATCCCGCAGATCTCTGGAAGTTGAAACAAGGATTATCGAACCTAGGCTATGTACTGCTGAAGAATCCCCGCTTGGGAAAACTTGAGTTTAAGCACAGGGAGAAGGGAGATATAGATGTGTATACCGAGAGCATTTCAGGTATTAGCGTGAAGCTGCTCCTTGATAGGTCTTTAGAGGCGGAGCTGGATGGAAGGAAGGTGAGGGTCATATCCCCTGAAGATGCCCTTCTACTCAAGGCATCGGCTGGAAGGGAGAGGGACTTAGCTGACATTGCGGTTATACTTCTAGAGATGGGAAGTAGGTTAGATTGGGATTATGTGAAGAAGATGGGAGCCGAGCTTGATCTAAAATTGAAGGATATATTGAGGAAGAGCGTTGATAGATTACCTATCTCTGTTGAAAATCCCCCAAAGGTTAGGAAGGAGCTCAGGAAACTAATAGATGATATTATGAGGTAATGCTAGTGATATAATGTAGAAATTCATTGCATAGATATCTGGGGGCTGATGCTTGATTCCTGAGTGGTACTTTTAAGGAATTGGATTATTTAGCTAGGTTGTAGCTGTGGTGGCGGGCGATCTGAGGAGTGGAAAGATAGTGGTCATCTCGCACTGCCTCCTCAATGTTCACAGTCTAGAGGATGGTTTAGCTGAGTATCGGGGCTGTGAAGAGGAGCTCCTCAGGACACTCATGGAGGAAGGTGTTGGCATATTCCAACTCCCCTGCCCTGAGATGGAAATATCTCATATTTCCAGAGCACCATTACCCAAGGATTCTTACGATAATCCCCTCATACGAGAAAGATATAGGGAACTAGCTGGCAGGATAGTCAGTAGGCTTAAGCAGTTCGCGGAGAAAGGATACAAGATAGTTGCAGTGATAGGTGCAGAAGCCAGTCCCACATGCGGGATAAGCATAGTTGGTAAATGGAAGGATCCAGAGAAGAGAGGTAAATTCCCAGAGGACGTGGAATTCGTTGAGGGTATGGGGGTCTTTATGGAAGAGCTTAGGGGGGAGTTAGGCAAGGTCGGCATATCTACGAGGTGGATAGGGCTACCTGGTAAAACTCTCAAAAGCATAGATCCCGAGACCTATGACAAGAACAAGGTCATCAAGAGAATACGTGGGATAATTAGATCATGATTGGTTTAAACCGTCATATAGATCGCTGGAAGGGGCTTTTATAGTCCATCTAGGTACTCCTCAAGTTGATATGAGAGGGGCCCCAAGTACAACGTTATCTCTCTCCCTGGTAAACGAAGCCAGTTCAACGCTCAAGGGATTTTATTAGTTTTTCCACCTCATTTTCCCACTTAAAAGCCCTCTTGCTCTCATCCCATAACTCTTCAGGAAGGTACCAGCTTGGATGTATATCAAGA
>JAGGTZ010000036.1 GCA_021158805.1 Thermoproteota archaeon
ATATTCTTTCTATATTATCCTTCTCTCTGTTAATATGATTAATAAATTTCTTGAGCTGCGAGATGCTCGTTAATGTGCCCCTTATATCAGGCTGGCCGTCCGGGCCTTGTCTCCACATCATCTCCTCACCACCTTCAATGATCTCTGCTCCATTCATGTGCTTCTTCACGTAATTGATCGCTTCACCATACGTTGAGAAGTATACCTCGAAACCACTCTCTTTCAGTCTCCTACCTAAGGATACGCACCTTGACGCATGCCCCAGTCCTATTCCTAGGGGAGAAATGTACGCCTTAAGCATTCTACCCCATCTCTTCTCTGACGATCTCTCCCCCCGGACTTTTCTCAGTGAATATTTCTGCTGAGAATGTATAGATTTCTGTATCTAATTCCAACCAACAATTATACCAAAGTCCGGCTTTCAAACAAGTCTGATTCAGAAATTCAGTTGAGTCCCAAGAGTATTCTACAGCTACCTGAGGGAGTAGTAGGCCTGAATAGGGGCCCTTCCTTATTATAAGTCCATGCTCACCAATCTTAACTATATCAGGGAGCTTCTTTCTATCACTAACTTTTGTGTCTATTCTCTCTGGAGGGGTTAGTACAGACACTTCTACTAGGACCTCAGGCAATTCTTCTGGAGATAGAGGTGGAAATCTCGGATCTTCGAAGGCTGCAGCTACAGCTGCCCTGATTACCGCTTGGTAGAGAGGTAATATCGGTTCTGGGTACCCAATACATCCTCTAAGAGAGTTGTCTGCATATCTCTTTAGGGTAACAAAGGCACCTGAAGGTTTTAGCAACTTTTCATATGCGGGTTTCACTTTAGGAAACTCATTATCAGAAAGATACGATTGTATAGAGTATCTGGCAAGCCTAACCAGGTAAATTCCCTCTTCTAATGTCAAGTACATAAGTTCACCTCCTTAGTAATGCGATTGGACTTCTTACATTTACTCCTACATGCTCAGCCACAACTTCGCACTTAACTGTGAGCAAATGTAGGACAGGGATCCCAAGGTTCAGTTCTGTTAATGTCTCATAATTAGCCATTCCCTTTGCGATGATTAGCTTAGAGGTTTTAAGTATGTTCATGTTAGTCTCGCTTTCCATATCAGGCATTACACCCAAGGGAGACTCCAGACCAAAGATGTAAGGGCTCTCATAGTGATTTTTAACCTCATTTAATGTTACATCATCTGCTACTGGATTTTTTCTTGCGAAAATGTATACAGTTTTTCCTAATCCTTCCAGATACTTTATAAGAAGCAGATCTATTGGGAGCTCATGGGCATTATCCAGTACATATGAGATTATATCGGCCGAATCTAATTTAGTTATCAGGTCGAAGGCACTCTCCGAGTGATCTATACCTAGTCCCCTATTTATTGATTTCATGAACCTCTCTGCTATATCATCACCGCCATGTAGGGGAATCTCATAACCGTTTATCGCTGAGGCGTTTAGAACAAGCCATCTAAACTTATGATAGCCCTCTGGGAGATTATTTAGTTCTTTAGCTATGAGAGGAGCTATGTTTTCAGAGACAAATTTCATGAGGTTCCCTTTAAAGCTTTTATATGGATCTGGGTTCCTTGAAACCTCCTTAAGTGCCCTCTCTCTTAGCGCTGCTATGTGTGCTGGGGTAATTGCTTTTTCTAGCTCCTTATCAAGTATGCTTATTACCTTCTTAATGAAAGCCATTCTATCCTTGCTTAATAGCATTTGCGCCTCTTTCGTAGCTACCTTTAATATACATGCGGGACACCTGTAGTCGGTTCTCATCGAAGATTGTCGTACGAAACTGATTAATAGTTTACCTCACGATTAATCCGTATGAAGGAGACTCCAAAGCTTCTAATTAACCTCAAATCCTATAAAGAATCCTTTGGTGAGAGAGCCCTAGAAATAGCTAGAGAAGCTGAAAGGGTGTGGAGGGAAACAGGGGTCCTAATAGGTATAGCTCCTAACATCATCGATCTCAAGTCCGTGTCCTCTCGGGTAGACATACCGGTATATGCGCAACATGTCGATCCAGTGGATGTGGGAGCTTATACGGGTTATATACCTCCCGAACTTGTCAAGATGATCGATGCGTATGGTTCTATTATAAATCACTCTGAGAGACAGGTTCGCCTACATCATATTAGTGACGTTATAAGAAGAATGAAGGAGCTAGGTCTCTCCTCTATAGTATGCGCTCCAACACCTAAGGAATCGGCTGCAGTAGCAGCTCTAAGTCCTAATGCCGTAGCGATAGAACCTCCAGAGCTAATAGGAACAGGGATTTCGGTATCTAAGGCAAAGCCAGAGGTAATTGAAGATTCATTGAAGGCTGTAATAGACGTTAATCCAGAGGTAGATCTACTGTGTGGAGCTGGCATAACGAGTAGAGAGGATGTAGCTGCAGCTATTAGACTAGGAAGTTACGGAATACTTGTAGCCTCTGCCGTCGCCAAGAGCCCAGATCCTTACAGAAAAATTAAAGAGTTAGCCGAGCCCCTTACTCGGTTTTAAATCTGTCTTTCAGTTTTTCTAGGACTTTTGGTAAAGTAGTATACTCCATTTCCTCAGGTCCAAGTCTGTGGGGCATAAATGGACCATGTCTCCTCATATAATCCGTTATTATGTTGGCTAGTCTCCTCGTCTCATCAAATGCTACGTCTGAGAATAGGTCACTGGGTCCTATTAGTTTTGACTCCTGAACTTGGAACCCCAGTGCAACGATCCTAGGCGGGCCATCGAATCTGGTGGGTCGAGCATCTTTTTCGGAGACGGGCATCAGTGGACCATGATGGGATCCTCTCATCCAACCAGCTACTAAGAATGGAAGGGAGAACGGTTCCAAGATCTCCCCAAGGGCAGGGAATCCGCTCTGAGCTCTAACTATAGCTACTGGATCATCCTTACCAACATACTTTCCTGCTATTAGATTTAGCCTGGTGGTACTAACTACGGCTGCAATTTCCCTATCAGACTTCCTAAAAACTCTCCTGACGACATACCTTCCAGGAGTTCCTATCAGGGATAGTATATCATACATCTCCTCAGGGGAATTCATCTCGACTATCTTGCTTTCATAAACATCCATTATCTCAAAGATGAAGCCGTCGTGAAGCCGTGGATCTATAACAAGGCCAGCAGTATTGAAGGGATCAGCAAATATCTTAAACATAGGAAGGTTAAAAGCGCCTGGCTCGGTTTTATCTGCCATGAATATGACGATTGGATCAGAAGGTCTCTCTTCAAATTCCATCTCAGCCACTCCAGGCCCCATCCCCTTCAGATTACCAGAAAAAGCATCTTTCAGTAAGTCTTGCCCTGCACCGTATAGTCCAAGCTCTTTAGCCACTTCTGTTGCCTTCTTGAATGTATTCCAGGCAAGTTCATGTATTTCTGAGCTTTCTACACCTCTTCTATGAGTCATTATTAACTGCAGATCATCTCCCACAGCAGTAACGTAGAAGTCCTCTATAAGCCGCGCATCTCTCGCATTTGAGAGTTCTTCTATAGCAACTTCCTTTAGACGTGGATGAACAACATGATGGCCAGCAAGCCCGCCTATATCAGCTTTAATCACGGAAACAGTGGTCCTTACCATGAGATCACCCGAGGTAGATTTGAGACACTATAAAATAAAGTAGGCTTAGTGGAGTGCTGCGGTCATTCAAACAACTTTTCAGTCAAGCACCAGATAGCCTCCTTCAGCTAATATTCTCCTGAGTTTATACACAGCCCTCCTTACATCCGATTCTTTTTTAGCCCCTGTACATACCAGACTACCAGAGGCAAATATTAGGAATACTACATCGGGATCTTTCATTCTAAATATCAGTCCTGGGAATTGCTCGGGTTCATACAGAGTATTAGGTAACTCCAAAGCTAGTTTCTCTATGTCTACTTTAACAAAAAGTTTTGCTGATGCTACTATATTTTCCGCTTTTATTAGCGGCTTCTTCTTCACATCTATCCCATGCTTTTTGAGCACCTCTATAGCTGCATTGATAGCTCTAGCTGACTCCTCTACTGATTTAGTTCCAGTACATACGAATTTACCACTGCTAAATAATAACAAAGCTGCTTTTGGTTCATCTAACTTTAAAACTAGCCCGGGAAATTTTTCAGGGTCATATCTGGACTTCTTTATCTTTCTGGCTATTTCCTGAAGATTTAACCTTTGTCTAATATCTGCTGAGGATACTACATTCTGTATGGTTATCTCAGGTTCCCTGAGCTCGTTTAGAATTTTTTCAATATCTACTTCTTCGGAAATCTCTTCAGTGCGTTCGTCGCCCTCACTGCTATGGAATGACATATTTTTCACCATTGCGCTATATCAGACCTATCGATTATATATAAAGCAATAATGATGCCTATACCTCCCACAGCCACCTAGACAACCTAATCAAGGGCTAACTCCCACACTAATATTTTAGGAAAAAGCTAAAAATTGTCTCAATCATAACTCATTTCGCATTATCTTCGATATTATTGATGCTATCTTCTTTGTAGAAGATATCCTGAGAACTTTTTCCTCCAAGCCTCCTTACGTATTCAAAAATCATGATCCCCGCTATTATAGTAACTATAGCTACTTTAGCGGGTAAGCTCTGAAACATATTTAATATAGATCCTAAGTAGGGTATTCTGAATATCACCTTTCCGTAGATATCTTTCGCGCTCCTATAGCTCGGATCAGGTACTGGGTTTGCATCACCCTTCGTGTAAAAGATCGGACCACTATCTGTATAGCTCACCCTTACAATTCTATGAACTATTAGAGAGCTAGACCAAGGTACCTTGAATACGATTATATCTCCGACCTTAAGCTCGTACGGATTGGCCTTGATTACTATTAAGAGGTCTCCGACCTGAAATGTAGGTTTCATGGATCCAGAGGTAACTACGGTGAATGGCGACTCTACCCCCGTTATGGCTGGGATGACTGCTCTAAATAGTAAGAAGAATACCAGAAATAGCGTAGCTAAAACCAGTAGTTCTCTAGCTGCCCACTTATTAGCATCCTCATTTGGCAATTTAAATCGCCTTAACAACCTTAGGTTCTTCTTTTCTGACCTTCCTCAAGATTCTATACCCGCATCTAGGACATTTGAAGTCCTTGAAGTATTCCTCCATCTCCTCCTTAGTAAATACATAGCCGCACCTAAGACATTGGTACATATTTCTCCCACTTCATAGCGAACCTCATCAGGTTTTAAAAAATTACTCCCTAGGAGAGGTTTGGGTCGACGCTTTCAGCTTCTCGGATATCCTTCTCTTGATCTCGTTCAATTTTTCCTCAGTAAGTTCCTCCAGCCATTTCTTCCTAGCTTTCTGTATAAGTTCCTTATATCTATTCCTCACCGTGACCTCAGTCACATTGGCTGCTTGTGCCAGCTCCCTCTGGGTCCTATGTATTCCAAGTTCTTGACAAGCCATATAGACTGCTGCAGCTGCTACCCCAACAGGCTCCCTTCCCATAGTAGCTCCGTTTTTCTTGGCTATCTTGATTATCCTTATCGCTTGAGTAGCCACTTCTTCTGGTAAATTGAGTTTGGAACATATAAGATACACGAAGTTCTCCGGTTTGGGAGGCGGAATTTGAATACCAAGTTTCCTAAATAAGAACCTAAAGCTCCTTCCCACTTCTTTCTCCTCTAAGGAGAAGTACTTAGAAACCTCCTCTAATGTTCTTGGTACATCCGTTCTCCTACATGCAGCATAGATGACAGCAGCGACCATGGCATCC
This sequence comes from Thermoproteota archaeon, assembly GCA_021158805.1. Classification (GTDB taxonomy): domain Archaea; phylum Korarchaeota; class Korarchaeia; order Korarchaeales; family Korarchaeaceae; genus Korarchaeum. The sequence goes on from JAGGTZ010000036.1 coordinate 5,750, forward strand.
ATGCTCCTGCCTTTGACTAGTCCGGCCCTAGCTGCCATCCTGTATAGGGTTGCTGCGTCCTCAACAGTCTCTTGCGGGAGGTTTAGAGATTCAGCTGCATCTCTAATTTTTCTGAGGGCTGGTTCTACAGTCTTCTCCTTTGAGTCCGCTACATGCTTTTGGGTCCTCTTGAGCTGATTCACTGATTTCTTGCTAAGCCCTCGTGTGAGAGTTATGTCTGTATCAAGACCGAAACCCGGTCTTAAAGGTGTAACGGGAGCGCCTGCATGCGCTCTCTCTATATATTCTTCTGAATCAAATGCTCTCCAGTCCTTGGAGAAGTTGAGAACACTCGAGTCTATTATGAGACCACAGTCTTGACAAACTAGATCCCCAGTTTCCGGGTCCTCAACTATGTTAGTACTTCCGCACCGCGGACATTTAAACTCCTCCTCACGTTCAGATGCCTCAGAGGAGGATGTTTTCTTCTTCGACTTCTCTCTAATCAGATACCCCACCACCCCTTAGTAAATTGCCGAATATCCTAGGTGAGGAGTCCCTTATAAAGGTTACGGTAAACTTATGAGTAAGTTATACCAGTAAGCCCTTACTAAATACAATAATTGTCGAAGGGGTATCATGGACAAATGCTGCTTGATTCCATGGCTTCGCCTATTCTACGGTACTTACATTGCTCGACCATACTGAAGGAAAAATATTTAATGATTAGCAGCCTAACCACTAGAGCTAAAGTTTTTAGATCCCCTCCCCCATATTGTGGATGGCGGCCGTAGTCTAGCCTGGATAGGATGCCGGCCCTCCAAGCCGGAGACCCGGGTTCAAATCCCGGCGGCCGCACCACCAAGATATAAAGGTGGACGATATTGAGGAAGGAACTTGAACATCAGATATCCCTCTTAGTCAAAGAGCTAGCGAAAGAATATGGTTTTACCACGGAGAAGTCCCTCGAGTTAGCTTCCGACTTAACAATAGCGTTCATAAGATCCATATTATCCTCCAAGAGAAGGCTCTCGAAGGTCTCGCATTTGCTGGATGGAGAATTAGAGTGGATGTATATAGCCTACTCCGTGAAGAGAACTCCGGTCTGCACGAGTCCGTGCTTAATTTCTAATGATATAGAGAAGGTCATCAATAACTACGGGTTTAGGAATCTAAACTACATGATAATATTCAAATCCCTCTGTGAGGGAAAGGATTGAAGCTCCGTCTTCCATTTTTGATAGTGATTCTGCTCCTGATAAGCTGTTTCCCAGTAGCTAGTGCTGCACCTAGGTCGAGGCTGGTTCTCGTCTTTGATAATTTCTACGAAGCAGCTCCTTACGTAGCATTCTTAAATCAGAGCTATAGAGTAGTTGTTACGGAAGACATAAACCTAACCTTAGACAGGCTAGAGCGTATTGGGGTCGAATATACTCTCCTTGGACCGCAACTGCCTAACATGTTTGAGGGAGTGCCCCCCGGGCTCCTGGCCTACCTAGTAATTTATGCAAACAGTACACAAGATATACGTTATCTAACAGATAGAGGGGCCATCAAGGAATTCCTTAGTCGAAAGTTAGATGAGGCTGTAGCTGCGGCCATGAATAGGAAGTCGAATATCGCAGTAGTGTTTTATGGGGATGATGGTTACGACTATTCGCTACTAGCAGCCTATATCTCCCTGCTCAAGGGTGCTAAGATTATCGATATGGATCTAATAGATCAGATAGATGTTCTTTCGGCGCTGAAGAATGTAGGCTACGTCATAATGGTAACTAAACCCCTCTATAGTGGAAACAGTGAGAGATACAGGGAACTAATAGAAATATTAACCTCTTTGGACAGCGATCCCTATTTAGACGCTTCATTGGGAGTTATAACGGGCCTAAGTATAGATACCGGTTATCTTCTCGTGCTAATGTCCGAGATTCTCTCTGACAGATTTCCTACTCATCTTAGAGGCATTACGCTCCAAGGAGATATTCCCTTAGCGAGAAAAATTGAGGCCATATCCTTGCTCTTCGGGCTTGATTCTAAAATTGTGCACCCTGATATCCAATACAGCAACCTATCTTATGCAGAAGCCAAAAATATCCTTCAAAACGCTAGTGGGATCCTCTATCTCAATTTACATGGCAATCCCTATGTAATGGCTTTAAAGACGGATGGATATGTGATAATTACGGGATCGTTAATCTCGGAAATCAGGATGAACTCACCCATAGTGTTAACGCTATCCTGTGATACCCTAAGGTTCGCTGATATGGCCTCACCTAATGGGGCTATTGCCTATAGCTTATTAGATGCTGGAGCTGCCGCTTATATCGGATCTACCAAAGCCGAATTCAGTATAGGATCTGAAGCTGGAACATCATATCCAGATCTCATAGTCCTAATGCTCCTAAGCGGATATTCGTTAGGAGAGATCGTAAGAACGATTAATAACTTTCATATAAGGGAGTTCGGTGAAAAGGGCATAACAAATTTCGAAGCTGCCTATGAGATACTTCTCGGTGATCCGACCCTCTCTCTGGAGAATAAAAGACAGATGCCTTATGAAATCTATGGGAGTGGGGAAGGAGTTTATAGGATTAAGCCCACAGCTACGGTTCCAACAGTATTCATTAGAATAAGTGCAGGAAGGAACCTTAGACCACATGTGGAATCTGATATACCAGCCATGTACTTTAAGTGGTACTCAGATGAAGACGGTCTTAGTATCTACATTTCCTCTCTTTCCTCCAGTTATGCTGGCTATTTTTCTAGTGAAACGGTGATAAGGATAGAAATCAGGAAAGAGTGGGGAATGTTTGCACTAATACCCTACCTAGCGATAATGCTTATAATAGGGCTAGGTCTCCTGCTGATAGCGAAGTCAGCTAGGACCAAATAGTATTTATTAAGGAGTTACGTCGATAAACTAGACTGGGCCCCGGTAGCTCAGCTCGGTTAGAGCGCCGCCTTGGTAAGGCGGAGGTCGCGGGTTCGAATCCCGCCCGGGGCTCTATCTATAATAGAGAGGTGTCATGGCTTGGTACTGGCGACAGCCTTAGGTCTAAAGTTTAAGGATGGAGTGGTGCTCGCTGCTGATAGGAGAGTCTCTTATGGCACATTCATATTGAGTAAATCTGCAAGGAAGGTCTTTCTTATCAATGATCTAGTTGGTATTTCAACAGCAGGATTACCTGGTGACTTTCAAGAGTTAGTAGATGTAGTCAGATTCAACTTAAGCATGTACGAGTTAGATCTTGATAAAAAGGCTACACCTACTAACGTCGCCAAGCTCCTATCTCTTCTCCTATACCAAGGAAGGTTTAGAGGGATTTACTATGCTGAACTGATTGTTGGTGGGTTAGAAGAGGATAGACCTAAATTGTTAGTTCTAGACCCAGCTGGAGGGCTCCTAGAAGAGAAGTATGTCGCGGTAGGGACTGGAGCTCAGATAGCTACTGGTATATTGGAGAGGAATTATAAGGATGATTTAGATGAGGAAGGCGCTCTTGATCTGGCTGAAAAAGCGATGAGAGAGGCTATATCGAGAGATGCTCTTTCTGGAGATGGTATTGACTTACTAATTATTACGAAGACGGGAGCAAGGAGTCTCTATATCCCCCTAAAAGCTTCTTGAGGGGGAGATGACGATGGATATAAATGAAGAGAGGGTTAAAAATCTACTGATAGATCTCGTGGGAATAAAGAGTTTTAGGGGGAGGGAAGGAGAGGCCATCTACTATATCACAGATCTACTTGCTAGATATGCAGATAAAGTAACCCATCAGCCGGTTAAAGACTGTGCTGGAAATGTAGTGGCTTTTTTAAACGTGAAAAGCGAGGGTAACCTGCTTCTCCTAGCTCACACCGATACCTTTGAGATGTATTCGAATTGGACTAGAAATCCATGGGGAGAGCTTGATGGTGATAAATTATATGGTTTAGGGACTTTTGATGATAAAGGTATGTTGGCTGCAATGCTTGAAGCATTTATAGTTTCCTCTCAAACAAAGGACAGTAGGGGCCTTATCTTAGCCGCAGTATGTGATGAAGAGGGGTTCAGTAGAGGGACATATGAACTCTTGAGAAGTGGTATCCTCCCTAAGGTGAATGAGGCCATTGTTGCAGGCCCAACTAATATGAAGATAATGAGGGGTGCTTACGGCAGATTCGTCTTTGATGTTGATATAAAGGGATTAGCCGCTCCTGGAACGGAAGAGACTGGTGTAAATGCAGTAATTGAAGCAGCTAAGATCATATTATGGGCTGTAGATCTCCCAAGGGTTGATGGTATTGGTGGGAGTGTGGCTCCCTTAAGTATAAAGTCGCCAGAGTTAATACTAGCCCATCCCGATAGATGTGTGGTCAGGATAGATAGGCATTACCCCCCTGGAAATGATCCGGGTGTTATTAGGAAGAAATTCATGAGCCATCTTAGGAAAACACCCGAGTTAAAGGCTAAGATAAATGTCTCCTTGATGAAGAGACCCACGCCATTTATGGAGCCTTATGAAATACCAGAGGATGATGTGTTCGTGGATAAAGTACAGAAGACCTCCGAGAGAGTACTAGGAAGGAAGTTAGAGGTAGACCTATATAGAACGGTCTCTGATGCCAACTATCTCTACAAGCTGGGTGGCATTAAACCCATTATATTAGGCCCCATTGGAGGAAACCATCACTCTGCTGACGAATATGTGATCCTTAGCTCTGTGTATGATGTTGCCCGTTTACTCGTTGGTCTCCTTCTACCATCTTAGTGTGAGGTTGCTTTTATGGTGTTTTCCGACTTTTTAACCAATCTCCTTATATTTTGGCTCGCTATTTACGTGATAGGAACACTTCTTCAGCGGGTATTGAGATTTAAGAGTATTAAATTAGGACTATTCTATTTAGAGTTGACTTCGTCACCAGATAGGTTCAATAGAATCTTAGTGGGCCTATCCAAGGTTATTGGCCCGCTGATGAAGGTTGGAATATTGTCTTTGATAGGTCTATCGGTAGTTTCTGCACTGTGGCTCATTGACACTACCCTGAGGACCTTATTGGGGCCCAAAACCCCATCTATAGTCGTTGTAGTTCCTGGGCTGACCGTGGAATTTAGTATACCCATATTGATAGCTATATTCATTGCACTCTCTACGCATGAATTTGGACATGCTGCGGCTAGTGTTTATTCTAAGGTACCGGTAAAAAAGATCTCCCTCTTCATCTTGTTTATTCTGATAGGAGCTTTCGTTGAACCAGATGAGGAGCACATGAAAAAGTTAGCCTCTCTTAAGAGAATGGGGATATATTCCTCTGGCATAATGATGAACCTGTTGACATCGTTGCTTGTACTATTAATTGCTTTCTCCATTTTCCCCGGATTCCTAAGGTCCCCTGCTGGCGTCTACGTAGAAGGTGTTATTGAGGGAGGTCCTTCTTACGGGATACTTTCACCAGGTGTGGTAATAAAGGAGATTGACGGCGTCAGAGTAAGAGATATACAGACTTTGATAGATGCGTTAGGCAGATTTAGGCCAGGGCAGGAGATTACGGTGGTTACTGATAAAGGACCTTTCATAGTTAAGCTAGGATCAAGGCCGGATAATCCTGAATACGCATGGTTAGGTGTGAGATTATCTGCATTTCCTTATTACGAATCCATAATTCCAATGCCCTCCTCTGTATCGATTTCCTTAGTTAAGACCATTATGTTCACATTGCTATTTAGTATCGGCATTGCTGCCTTAAACTCCTTACCAATATTCCCATTAGATGGAGGGCTAGTGATATCAGAGATCCTTACTAGATATTTAGGTAATGAGACTCTGGCCAAAAAAATAACTTGGGCGATATCGGCCCCCTTCGCGCTAATGCTAGTATATAATGTCTTGATATTCTTCCTAAGCTGAGATGATTAGCTTGCCTAACCCATTCGAGAAGGCTAACGTTCCACTAAGCGTGGATGAGCTATTAGATATAGCTTTTAAAAGAGCGTTTGGGAAAATAAAGTCCGTCAAGCTATATAGGGACCCCCTGCTACTATATAGAAGCAGAGAGATTGCAAGGATACAGACGATAGCAGATAATATTACCAGTAGGTTAGAGAAGGCTGTTAAGTCCTTTCCCAACATAGATAGGTTGGATCCCTTCTATAGAGAGCTTTTAGATGTTGTAGTGGGCATAGATGATATCAGGCATGCTCTTGGTGCCTTACAATGGGCTTCTAAGATTTGTAAGAGAATAGCTAGGTACTACATAGCCAAGATAAGAAGGACAGAAGATCCGGATAAGATGGCTCAGCTTAGGAAAGAGGCTAGTGGTAGAATCTCATCAGTTCTAAAGAGGATAAGTAAGGAGATAGATTTCCTGAGGATAAACATACCCAAGTTAAGGAAGCTGCCGGATATAGATCTCACGGTACCTGTGGTCATCATAGCGGGTATGCCCAACACCGGTAAGAGTACACTTCTGTCTAGACTCTCGACAAAGACTCCTGAGATCGCTCCTTATCCTTTCACAACGAGGGGGTTAATTATAGGACATTCTGAACTAGAGTCTGTGGGAAAGACGCAATTCATCGACACACCAGGCTTGCTAGATAGGCCACTCTCTAAGAGAAATAGGATTGAGTTACAGGCCATTGTAGCACTTAGGCATTTAGGCGGCATTGTGGTCTACTTATTCGATCCCAGCGAAACTTGCGGGTATCCTCTAAGCGATCAAATATCGCTTTATGAGGACTTAATAGAACAGTTTTCTCCGGATATCATTGCTGTTGTCAACAAGTTAGATCTTGAGAGGGAGTTCCCAAGAGGTTTTCTGAGGATAAGAGAGTATGCTAGGCTCAAAAACATCAGACTTATCGAAATATCTGCTGATAAGGGCTTAGGTATTGCCCAGCTTAAGAAGAAAATAATAAGCGTTTTAACAGAAGGAGGGGACGAGGGGTGAGAATTGCTTTCTTACTCTCAGGAGAGCACCCCTCTTTGCCCTACCATGAGGTAATTGCGGTCTTAGAAGCATTTGGTATCAAACATAACACTCTCCTTAAAGTGGATTCGGCTTGTGTCATAGAGATGGATGCATCAGAAAGGCTTTATAGAATTTTCAGGGAGAGATTGGCCTTCACTAGATCTTTCGGTAGGTTAATAGGTGTGATAGAGCCTAGTAAATTTCCAAACGCCTTAGATGAGTTGGAACCACCTTACATTACCAGTAGGTTCAGAGCTACCGCTATAAGGATACGAGGGAGCTGCAGAGAACTTCGAACGACTTACATAGAGAGGAAGATAGGAGAGTGGATATTAAGCTCCAATAAAGGTGCGAAGGTAGATCTGGGCAACCCTAAGGAGGAGATAATCTGCCTTATTACATCAGGTCTTCTCATAATCTATAAGAGAGAAGGGGTTGTTGATAGGACCTTATTCAAAGTGAAAGAGGTTGCTGCTAGACCATTCGTCCATCCTGCCTCCATGAGGCCTACATTAGCAAGAGCCATGGTAAACCTAGCTAGGACAAGGCCCGGAGATCTGGTTCTGGATCCTTTCGTTGGAGTTGGTGGTATAGCCCTAGAAATATTGTCTGTTGGAGGAAAACTACTGGGTTTCGACATAAGTGACAAAATGGTGGTAGAAGCTAAGAATAACCTTATTTCATACGGATTCATTGAGGATTACTATATAACAAGGGGAGATGCTCTCCATCTAGATCTTCCTGCTAAGGTAGATAGGATAGTCACTGATCCGCCATATGGAAGGATGAGCCAAGCCGTAGGAACCACTCCTAGGGAGTTATCTGAGGGGTTCATAAGGAAGGTTCCCGAGTACCTGAGAGAAGGAGGCTGGTTAGCGATGGCAGTTCCCTCTGACTATTTAACTGAAGATGACTTCGTAAATGTTGGACTTACCCCTGTACAGTACTTTGATATTAGAGAACATAGGTCTCTTATAAGAAGAATATGGGTCGCAAGGGTTGGTGACAATGCGAATAAAGTTCTTAGGCACTAGTTCTGCTGTTCCTACCGACGAGAGGGGACTTCCCTCTATATTAGTAAAGACATCTGGAGATTCTCTACTGCTGGATTGTGGAGAAGGTACGCAAAGACAAATCATTAGGTCTAAGGAGAGCTTAATGAGAATTAATAAAGTAGTAATAACACACCTTCATGGAGATCACTTCTTTGGTCTTCCAGCTCTCATACAGTCCCTAAGCATTCTGAGAAAAGGTTCAGAGCTTAAGATAATTGGACCCAAGGACCTTGATCCTCTCTTAGAGCATATTGAGAGAGTTACTTACTCTAAACCGAATTTTCGTGTAGTATTTGAGGAGATTACAGAGGGCGTACCTATAGAATTTGGAAAATTCTACTTAGAGTTCTTTCCTGTTGAACATGCTGGGTTTGAGACGTACGGTGTCAAAATAAATGAGAAGGATAGACCAGGTCGTTTTGATCCAGATAAGGCCGATGAATTAGGAGTTCCTCCTGTACTCAGGGGAGTACTTCAAAAGGGATTCTCGGTTAAGCTTCCAAGCGGTAGAATAGTTAGACCTCAAGATGTAATGGGCCCTCCTAGGAGAGGGGCTGTAGTAGTGTACTCCTCTGACACCAGACCTACCGATAAGGTTATTCAGGCAGCTAAGGGCGCTGACTTGTTGATACATGAGGCAACCTATCTCCATGACCTCAAGGAGAGAGCTGTCGCCACGGGTCATAGCACTGCGTTAGAGGCAGCGAACGTTGCTAAGGCTGCCGGTGTTAAGAGACTAGCATTAACGCACTTCAGTGCAAGATATCGAAATGAAGACATGGAAAGATTCAGAGAAGAGGCACAAAGCGTTTTCGACGGAGAAGTAATAATAGCGAGGGACTTCTTAACGATAGACCTATGAGGGCCCTTCATGGGAGCCATAGAGGAGTTCGTGCGTTGATGCCTCTTTTACTATCTTGCCCTTCTCGGTCTGGGGACTAAGCCAGTTAGCAAGTATTAATGGATCTCCACCATATTCTATCCTCAGAATTATTACCCCTAAGGGAGATATATCGTCCTCGTCACAGAGTCTTACTTTCCCGCTATATGCTGCCTGTTTATGAAACTTCAATGGCCTTAACCTGCCGCTCCTAGATAATAACAGGCTTCTAGCAGTATCTAAAATTCTGTTACTCCTGAAAGATGATCTGAGTTTTATGAGTGCCTCATGTCCCTCCTTCCTTACGATCACCGTCTTTACATCATTTCCCACTATCTCAACATCGTCTCTCTCTTCATCGAAGGGAATAATCGTGTTTATAGCCTGAAGTACCTTTCTAACATCCTCCGTAGGGTAAATTTCAGCCCTTACCTCGAGTCTTATATTAAATCGGCTATCATTTGATCCCAACACTCCACCCTTCCCCTTACAAAGCTCGATAGTTCCTCTATCATGGGTGGAAATCCAAATTTCTTGTATTCTCTTCTGGGTAGCTCCTCCACCTTGCCACCTAATTCGGTTATTTCAGATTTGAGCTTCTTATAGAGCTGAATTCCTTCTCTGTCAAAGTCAGTTAGGATTATAAATGTTTTTCCATATACTCTCCTCTCCCCAACCTCCTTAAGATCCTTAAGGAGGCCAATAGCAAAACAAAAGTTAGCTTTAACCCCTAAATCTTGAAGAGAATTGACATCTTTAGGACCCTCGACTACCACTTCAACGTCTGGAGAGGTTGTGAATGCATTGAGCTTTTCTATCCAAGAGATAGTGTTATATACGAAGCGTTCTGCCTTCAAGATAGGTCCTCCTATCGACTAGAGCCGGTATACTTTAATAATGTTGTTTATTGATCATAATTGTAAGTGCCAACCTAGGTGAAACTATAATGAAGTTCAGCGCTACAGGGCTGGCAATAACCTTGATGGTTTCCATACTTGCAATAACCTTATTACCTTCCTATGGATCGCCAGAGTCCGACACAAGTTTCAGTAGGCTAAATGTTCAAGTCGAGTTATATGAGAATTCAACCGCTAAAGTGATGATGATAGTTCGGGTTCATGTCTCAAGCGATTCTAACAAAAGTATAGAGTCCCTATACTTTCCAATAGTTCCTATCGGAAGGGCTAGGACCGTCCAACACATCGGTGTGAAGGATTACAGTAGCTTATCAGGTAATATCTCTTTAGAAAAGATTCAAAACGAATCATTTAGTGATCTGCTTATAGTTAGATTTTTGAAACCCGTAGAGCCGGGGGAGACGACCGAGTTCTCATTTGTCTTCACGGTTAAGCCAGATACTATCCTAGCCAAGGTAGGAAACGACAAGTACAGGTTCGTTTACAGGTTATACATGCCCAATCTAACGGTTGATCCTAATCTCTCAGCTATTAGAGTGTTATTGCCAGTTGGTGCCAGCGTTTCCAAGATACAGGGTCCAAATGTATCCCTCCAGATGGATCCCCTTTCAGAGAGGCTAGTTGCAGTTTGGGAGCCTTTTGGAAAGCCTACAGGGCTAGGATGGGAATTTTTCATGGAGTTTAGATTAACAGAAGAGGTAAGAACAGTCATTAAACCACCAGAAGAAGTGAATCAGACAAGTCTATCTCAAACTGGTAATGAG
>JAGGTZ010000063.1 GCA_021158805.1 Thermoproteota archaeon
CGAGCGTTTTATCAGCTAGGAGCTCCGATCTTCTCAATGACTGTTGATAGGTTGATTCGTCACTAATGACCTTAGCAAATTGTTTGGGGTACTCCATTCTGCTTAGGGGCCATAATCTTGTCCCAAACCCCCCAGCTAGAACCAATGAAATTTTCATCATTTGTTGACTCATCACTGGTCCTTCAGCTCTCGCCACAGTTTTCTATTAAAGGTAGCCCTCGGTTGGTAATAATGGCTAATATAACTTCACCCCCACACACAAATGATATCTATGAAGGTGTAAGGCCCCACTACCTTAACTTTAGTTAGGGAACATTCACGGACAGGGAAATGGTGAGTTCTTGGTATCCCGTCTTGGCCTCAAAAAGATTAACTTTATCCCCTTAACGATTTCTAGGGAGGTCCATTGAGGCTAATCAGCTTCTGGGGGAAAGGGGGGGTAGGAAAGACCACCTGTGCAGCTGCTTTAGCAACTAATCTCTCCGAAGAAAAGAGCGTGCTTCTCATAACAAACGACCCTACTCCCACTCTCTCTGACATCCTCGAGACAAACTTATCGGCGGAACCATCGAAAGTTCCCGGATACACTAACCTCTATGCGGCTGAAATAGATGAAGAAGCAGTAATCGACATGTGGAAGAGTAGGTTTGGGGAAGAAGTCTATTACATTCTCTCTTCCTTTCTTCCTGTAGAGCGAGATATCATAGACTACATCGCTAGGGCTCCTGGGATATCTGATCAGTTTATGCTCTATGTAATATACGAGCTTTGGAGGAGTGACCGCTATGATCTAATCATATGGGATACCCCTGCATCAAGCGGGAGTCTCAGGCTACTTAGACTTGAGAGGGAAATGTACTCTCACCTTAGCGATGCAGTTAAAATGTACCTGAGATTAAAGGGTTTCCTAAACAAGATTAGGAGAGGCGAAGGGGATCCTCTCACTTTGATCAACGAGTGGAAACTTCTAGCAGAGAATATCTTCGCAATGCTGTCCAATCCTGATCACGAGCTAAACTTAGTGACAATCCCTGAGAAAATGGCCTTTCAGGTTACTAACCGTCTACATTCGGAGCTGAGGGAAATGGGGATAAACACTTCGAGGGTCATAGTGAATATGGTACTAGACCCTAATGTCTGTAAATCGTGCGATCCGTGGGCGAGGAAAGTCTATAGTCAGCAGGAGATTCTGAAAAGATTTAACAGAATATATGGCAATGTATTAGTAATTCCCAACGTTTCATTTGAGCCCATTGGCAGAGAAGGGCTTCTAAGATTCTCGAGGTTCCTCCTAGAGAGTTTTTAAGCTCCCATTTCTTGCCAACCAGAGGTATGGAAATGAGGGCCGATAGACTCTACCTCCTCTGGGGACTAATTGTGCTTGCCCTGTCGTATACGATCCCGTACCTAGTCCTCAGGGATTGTAAGTCATTACTCCTTTACCTGTTCTGGCTCATCCTAACAGTGGCTCACCTTATTGTATCTCTAACTTATATAGGGAGGTGGAGGGAATGGACAGACTAACTGCATCACTACTCACTTTGGCGTTATATCTAATTATTGGTACGGTTATAGCGTTCATATCCAGAAAGATAGGGATAAAAACGACGGCCGATTACTATGTAGCCGGTTATAAGCTTAGTGGCATTTTAGCAGCTATATCCTATGCAGCCACCACTTACTCGGCCTTCATGATGGTAGGTCTGGTTGGCCTGACCTATAAATCCGGGGTGGGGGCCTTCGGCTTTGAGATAACGTACCTACTCTCGACAATCTTCCTCTTATCCTATGTAGCTCCTAAGGTTTGGAGACTTGCTAGGGAAAGGAAATGGGTAAGCCCGGCTGAGATGGTAGCTGATCTCTATGGGATTAAGCATTTGGCTATACTAGTAGCGGTAATATATTTAATAGCCCTGATACCTTACGCCTCAGCTCAGCTAATAGCAATAGGAAGGACCGTTAAAGGAATGACGGGTAGTGATATCTACCTTATTGGAATACTCATTGGAGTTATTGCTGCCCTAATATGGACAGCCCTATCTGGGATGTGGAGTTTAGCATCCACAGATTTCTATCAAGGTCTTTGGATGATATTAGCTGCTCTCGGGTTCATAATATGGTTGTTCTCCTGGGGCTCAGAGGGTGGGGCCCTCTGGGATGGATTTGAGAGACTATCAGCCTCAGACCTACTGGGCATGAGTTCTATTTGGAGTATAGGAACATTCATTGCCTATACAATTCCATGGATGTTCTTTGCCGTGACGAACCCGCAAGTCGTGCAGAAGATCTATACCCCTAGGGACGAGAAGGCTCTCAGGAGACTTGTTACCTTATTCACTCTCTTCGGTCTAACCTACACGGTCATAGTTACGATGGCTGGGCTCATGGGGAGGGCTCTATCAGAAGCTGGGAAGCTGCCCATCATAAAAATTGGAGATGAGGTTACCCCGACACTCCTTGCACATGCCCCCCTACCTCTCACGGTATTCGTTTTTACATCAATAGTAGCTGCAGCCATGACTACGATGGATGCAATAGTCCTGACACTCTCATCAGCTATATCTAGGGATGTCTATCAGAGAACCTTGGGGGGAACGGATAGGAAGGCGATCCTAATCGGAAGGATTTCCATACTAGCTCTTCTAATAGTACTGAGTCTCGTAGCCTACCTCAGGATAGGGTTTATAGTAGATTTATCAGTGCTGGCTTCTGCTCTCTTACTCCCACTGGCACCCGTTACTCTTATAGGCTGGTTCTTAGGTGAAAGGGCTAAAACAAAGCCTATAAGATATGCCGCTGTTCTCTCTCTCGTAGTAGGCTTCCTTACAGGTTTAGCATGGGCTTTAACCCATGGGGCTAGGAAGTCACTAGTGACGCCTATAGCAGGACTACCCTCTACATTATTCATATTACTGGTCTCTACGCTGATAATGCTCCTAGCAATATTACTGTCAGAGGTGAGGAAATCATGATGAAAGGCCTAAAGGGAGAGCATACCTTTCAGGTAACTGATGATATGGCAGCGAGGCATATAAGCGATATTGTTCCTGTCCTATCAACGCCTCATATGATAGCATTAATGGAAATAGCCTCTCATAAGACTGTAGAGCCCTATCTAGAGGAAGGACAATCAACAGTAGGCACCTATATATGCGTTCATCATAGGGCCCCAGCACCAGTGGGCAGTACGGTAAGGGTGATAGCAGAACTACTAGAGATCGATAGAAGGAAGCTCAGGTTCAAGGTCGAGGTATACTGGAGAGATAAGCTGATAGGTGAAGGGGAGCATGAAAGGTTTGTAGTAGATCTAGAAAGGTTCGCTGCCAAGCTGAAGGAGGAACTTTCCTAATGAAGCTTGGCAAAGAGATCGTTAGGAGGCTTATGAGGGAGTTCAAAATAGATGAAGATGAGTTCGTCTCACTTAAGGCTAGCAGATCGGGGAATCCCTTTGAAGTATTAGTAACAACCATAATATCGCAGAACACCAGCGATAAGAACACAGCTCTAGCAATAAGGAGGCTTAAGAGTGAGGTAAAGAATATAAAGCCCGAAGAGATCTCAAAAATTCCTTTGGGAGAGTTAGAGGAAATACTCAGACCTGCTGGTCTATATAGGCAGAAGGCAAGGGTCATCAAGGAAGTGGCTTCTATACTAAGTGATGGGAGACTGGATAGTATACTCTCCCTCCCGACATTAGAGGAAATCAGGAATGCTCTGATGAAGCTTCCTGGAGTAGGGCCGAAAACGGCTGATGTTGTAATAAGTATGACCACGGAGAAGAGAACTATAGCTATCGATAGACATATCGCTAGGGTCGTTAGAAGACTTGGTATCGCTGAAAGTGGTGGGTATGAGGAGATTAGGAGTAGACTAATGGAGATATTTGAACCAGAGGATTATTTGAAGGCCCATCTTCTCCTAATAAAATTGGGGAGAACATATTGCAGGGCGAGGAATCCTAGATGTGAAGACTGTCCTCTTAAGGATCTATGTCGCTTTTCCAAGGCTACATCTTCTCCAGCCTAGGGATCCCTATCAGATCTAGGGCCAATCCCAAGACTCCCTTAACCCCTAAGACTAGTCCCAATCTAGCATCTCTATATCCATTAGGAGCGCTCAATACAGGGTGACTTTCGTAGAACCTATTGAATAGGGATGCTAGATCGTTAGCGTACTGTGATATGAGATCAGGCCTTAACAGAGCGTACGCGCTGTAAACTTTTTCTGGGAATTCTCCTAGCTTATAGACGAGAGCCATCTCTATTTCCGAGTTCAAGAGAGAAACATCGAAATCTCTGGGTATCGATCCGGCTTTTTGAAGTATGCTATAAGCTCTTGTATATGAATACTGGACGAATGGTCCGCTGTTAGCTTCAAGATCCAAAACCCGCTCCCATCTAAACTGAACAACCTTCGTCGGTGATACGCTTATCAAGGCGTATTTCAATGCGCCGATAGCTACCTTCTCTGAGATCTCTTCTATAAGATCATTACTCGTAAGATCCCTCTCCTTCAGAATTTCCTTAACTTTTTCTTTCGCTTCATTTAAGAGATCATCGAGGGTAATATACTTTGCACGTCTACCCGACATTTTAATGCCTATCAGGTTCACCATCTCATAGGCTAGATGTACTAGGAAATCGGGATCATATCCCATTAGGGATAGGCTAGCTCTCACCTCCTTTTGCTCCAAAGTCTGCTCGGTCGCGATTACGTTGTAGCATCTGGAAACCCCCATTTCAGTCTTATAGAGTGAGTAAGCCACATCAGTACCGGTATAGAGCCAGGTTCCGTCTGACCTAGTAAGATAGAACTTAGAGGGAACCACTTCATCTAATTTCCCTTCTCTCTCTAGCCTAATAACGTCGTCATATGAGAGCCCAAATATATTTCTGATGTCCTCTCTTTCCTTTAATGCTCTTCTGAGATCTACATAGATGGCATTACCTTCTCTTCCCAGATATCCAGACTCTTCTAACTTACTCAGAGCTTTATTCACCCAACTCTCCCAGATGAGTTCGCTTTCCCAGTCAAACTGATCGTATGTTATCCCCATTCTGCTCAAGGTTTCAGTGAAACCCCTGAGTACAGATCCAGCTACCTCTCTGAACAGTATCTTGACATCCTCCTCCCCTTTCTGGTACCTCTTGAGCAAATCCATCACTTTCTCCTCGCTTAACTCAGTTATTCCCTT
Organism: Thermoproteota archaeon; assembly: GCA_021158805.1. Lineage (GTDB taxonomy): Archaea > Korarchaeota > Korarchaeia > Korarchaeales > Korarchaeaceae > Korarchaeum. The sequence goes on from JAGGTZ010000063.1 coordinate 5,195, forward strand.
AGCGATCTCCGGCGCTACCTTCCTTATCCTCTCAATTGTATCTTCCCAGTCCCTTATCTCCTCTTCTATGTATTCCTCCGACGATTCCTCTCTAAGCTTTCTGATCTCAAGCACTGCATTTGCCATGGCGTATACCAGCCCATACCAATGGTCGACCTTACCTGTTGGACTCAGATCCTTAATGAGAGACCTGCCAGCTGCGAGTATGGCTACCTGTAGGTTACAGTCATTCACTAAGTAATGTCTCCTTACATTCCATCCTAGGAACTTCAATATTCTAGCGAAGGAGTCTCCTATGACAGCATTCCTTCCGCTTCCCACATGAAGCGGATGGACTGGATTAACGCTTGTGTGCTCTACCATTATAGTCTCATGCTTAGTCTCGCCTCTTCCTAGCATTTCTTCTCCAGCCAGCTTGAGGATATCTCTGAATAGGCGAACCCTATCCACTTTTAGATTTATGTAGCCGTCCTCAACAATGATGTCATCAGAATACGCTATCTTGCTCCTGTCTATTCTCTCACTTACGGCCCTTGCAGCATCCTCCGGAGCCATAGACAATTTTTTAGCTAGCTTGAAGCCTACGGGCAATCCAAAGAGGTCTCTCTCCCTTGGTGAGGGCGAAACTTGAAGCCAATTAAATCTAACATCCACCCCAATGTCAGCAATTCCCCTATTTACTTCCTCTGCGAAAGAGGACTTCATTAGACCGATGGGATCAGTAGTCATCTCTTTTATGGGTACCTCCTTATTTAAAATGGTGGTGACTTGTCACTGACGCGATTTCAAGAGATACTAGTTAGAGCGCTGGAAAGTGTACCTTATGGAGAGATAACCTCATTCAAATTGATAGCTGAAGCTTTGGGTGATCCCATAGCAGCACTAGCTGTTAGAAACGAATGCATGAAACTAGCAAAGCTAATGCCTGAGATTCCTTGGTGGCGGGCCGTATCTTCTGAAGGTAAACCACTTCCTGGAGCTCTGGATATGTTAAAAAAGGAATATTCTGTCGGCAAACTCAGAAGAAGAGAATTCTACCGAGATTTGGATGCCTGGCCGATCTTGAGGATAATGAGAGAAGACCAGATAAGGCTATCGAGGAGGTTGGTTTTCGAGAAGTTGAGAGATGCCGAAATAGCTGCTGGAGTCGACGTCTCTTACTCGGGGGAGGGAGCGGTAGCTGTATGCGTTACATTAGATAATGAACTTAAGGTTAAGGAGGTGAGATATGAGGAGTTCAGACCCCAGATACCATACATACCAACATACTTGGCCTTCAGAGAGATGAGAGGGATGTATCCCTCGTCAATGCGCTGTGAGTTCGACGTAATATTCGTCGACGGCCATGGAACAATGCATCCCAGAAACTTTGGTGAGGCTTCACATCTGGGACTGATACTAGGAAGACCTTCCATTGGCGTAGCCAAATCAAGGCTAGTAGGGAGAGTAATCGGTGATGAGGTGAGGGTTAAAGGTCAGATAAAGGGAAAAATAGTATCAGGTGGCTATGTTTCTC
>JAGGTZ010000095.1 GCA_021158805.1 Thermoproteota archaeon
ACAATCCTGTATCGACTTCCATACAGCTCGTCAGAAAAGCCCATATACAGCTAATACTCTCATCCTTTCTGGGAGGGGCATCGGCTCTTTCTGGAATGCTAGTTAGTTATGCCTTGGATTGGCCCGTTGGAGCGACTATAGCAATTATCTCAACTATAATGCTGGTAGCCTCGTCTCTAACGAGATTTATCGTTGAGATCGGTAGGAAGAGACTCCTAAGTAGGTTAGTAGGTAAGTCAACAATGGCTCCTCAGATAAAGAGATGATGTCGCTCTGTTTCCCCTACAGCAATCATAAGTGATTTCAGCTATCGAGAGGATCCCTTCTCAGTAGGTAAAGGTAAAGGAAAAAGAGTAGGGAAAGAGTCTTTCGTGTCAACTAGAATCTTATGACTGTTCTAAGCCCGCTATACCCTCCGGAGAGCATTTCGCTGCGAGATCAGGTGCGTGAGTAAGGCCTATAGTATCACTGATCGAGCAGGGAGCCGACCGGCGTTGTGCATCCCTTTTAACTGTAAACTAAAATCTATATACGGTACAAGTATACACTAACCTGTATGTCTACGGAAGTCCTATCAGTGAGGGTCAGGAAGGAGCTGAAGAGGAAAGCCGAGGAGCTCGGCTTGGACCTCAGATCTATAGTTGAGAGAGCATTAAAAGAGGAGATACGAAAACAAAAAGTCAAAAGATTTCAAAAAATCCTCGAAGAGGCCTTAGAGAGTATGGACCTATCTGAGGAGGAGTGGATCGAGGCTGTAAGGGAGTCCAGATCGGAGAGGTGACGTCCATGTACCTCTTAGACGCTTCATCGGTCTATCCCATCATCATCAGACTAAGGGAGGAGGTGATGGAGCATACGGACCTCTTCTCGGTCTTGGATCTCACTCTGTACGAGGTGGGTAACGCCTTATGGAAGGAATACAAGAGGGGTAAGATCAAGAATATGAAATCAGCTGTCGCTTTGTTCCGAGAGTTCCTGAATGATGTGACCGTAATGGGGCACCCACCTCTAGAAGAAACATTAGATCTGGCTGTAAAGGAGAACTTGACTTTCTACGATGCATCTTACCTATGCATAGCTAAAAAAGAGGGGATGAGACTCGTGTCCGAGGACAAAGATCTTCTGAGATTTCCCCAATGCATCAGTGTTGATGAGTTGGTTAAGGAATTGAAGGAGTTGGACGGCGGTAAAGCTACCTAGACTTAATCTGTTTTACGACCGAACAGTCTTTTTCTTCTAGCTTGGTAGGAAAGCTCCTCAAACGATAAGAGATTCCTCGAGGAGGGCAGGTCGAGACGATTGAGTGTACGTGGGCACCAACGTGATTGTGGCGTTCATGGACAGGGGGACCCGAATCATGGGAGAGCGGTAAAGCTACTGGAGGCTCCGAATAAGGCATCTTCCTTCCTCGCCCTAGTCGAACTGGCGTCTGTATACTCAAGGGCTGGGTTCGAGGATCCCCAAGCCCTAGCGATCTACTCGGTTGAGGAGGCCGGGTGGAGATAGCAGAAATCGAGTTCGGCGAGGTCTTCAGGGAAGCATTCAATCTGGCCGATAAGATCAGGTTGAAGACGCTGGACCTGCTTCACGTGGCCTTCTGTTCCCTGATGGGAGAGAGGTAGTAGGTATCGAAAGAGCAAAATAGGATCGTTCGAATTCCCTCCCTCCAGAATATGGTTAGGTCAAAGACTTGGTGCATGTATCAAGAGCCCCTAGTAGACGGATGAGGCCCGGTGAGACTTCCGGCGGGTGAAAGAGAGTGCTCTAAGGGAAGAACGGCTGATCGGCTATTTTCGTTTTTACGTCAAGGGATTCACGCACGTTTGGTAGGTAGTGAGGGTATTGCTAGACCCGCATCATTCAGGGGGTTATTCCTGCCGGTCAGCGCGATGCTAATGACGGATGTATCTAGACCTTGATGAAGGTTTCTAAGCAGACTGGTGAATAAATCAACATACTGTTAGAGAAGCTGAGGCCTACTTTTAATATGCAATTTCTAATGATGATAAAGCAATAATGAGGTTCAGACACGAGGTGTAATATCCTCCATACCTGTTAAGGTTGCGAAGAGCTTCGATGGTGTCAAGTTGATTGTTTTAATCGCAGCCGGGCCTTATCAATTTATCCATTGTCTTTACGTGGCGGAATGGCTTGCCATACTCATCTTCGAAAACGAACTGCTCCATCTTCATCCTAGAGGTGCGATATCCACTTTCTCCCGGCCTTCCTATAGTGATTATGGCTACTGGTCTTCGGTCTTGGGGTGCATCTAGGATGCTTCTTACGGCATTGTCATCGAAGGCACCCACCCAGCATGTTCCATAACCCAGAGCATGGGCTGCCAACATTGCAAAGGTGGCTGCGATAGTAGCATCTTGTAGGGAGTAAAGTTCCATTCCCCTCGGCCCATAGACCCTAGCTGATCTCCTAGGAACCGAGAAGAACACTAGATGAACCGGGGCCCGGGCCATGAATGTTTGGTTATAGGAGGCCTTTGCCAAGAGCTTCCTCTTGGTAGGATCTCTGACAACTACTATATCATATGCCTGTAAGTTGCCAGCAGATGGCGCTGAACATGCGGCCTCTAATATGACATTCAGATCCCTCTCGCTGACATCTTCCTCTAGGTACTTCCTAATTGATCTCCTCTCAGCCATAACGTCGAAAATGTCAGGCATCTATATTTATGGGTCGTTTAGATATAAATGGATGATTGTCCTAAATTCCCTCTGATGGACTTTTTGACAGCTCGAGCTGCGATAATAGCCTAATTTCTGTAGGAGCTATTTCTAAGCCATTGAAACTACTGTCTAGCTCTCCATAATAGTGTGGGGCCTCTCACGATAAAGTTGCCTTCCGTCATTTTTACATTTTACACAGCAGCTACTGTGGCTAAAGAGCTGGCTGCATCAGGATAATACAGAGTTCTTATGAGAGATAATCGATAACGAATACAGTTTTCTACTGATTATTGGCTGATGGTATACCTCATTGGCAACTGGCTAAATGGAAAGTATTTTAACAAGGCTAGGTATGTATATGAACTAGCGGAAGCTTAATATGTAAGCCTTTGTTGATAATCTAAAAAGGAGGTGCTTGTATGGCATCCAAGGCTCTTTCGGCTGTGGGTCTGATCATAGTAGCTATAATAGCATTCGTGGTTGGGTATTTCGTTTACCCTGCTGTGAACCCCGCGGGAGCGGCTGGTGGCGTATCTTGGGAGGATATAAAGAGTAAGGGTGTTCTAGTTGTCGCTACATCTCCAGATTGGCCGCCTTTTGAGTTTATAGATCCAAAGACTAACAAAATTGTAGGATATGAAGTAGACCTCATGAATGCCGTTGCTCAGAAGCTAGGGCTGAGGGTTGAGTGGAAGGCTATGGACTTTGACACCATAATCCAAGCAGTCAAGAATAAGGAAGTCGACATGGGGGTGAGTGGGTTCTCAGTGACACCTGAGAGGCTGGAGCAGGTCCTCTTTACAATGCCGCACACGGTCACTGAGGTACAACTGATAATGACAGAGAAAAGAGCTAAAGAGCTGGGAATAACGAGATTAGCTAGTATTGAGGATGTTGCCAAATATAACCTAATTATTGGTACAGGCAGTGGTACTCTGCAGGAAGCGGAGCTCCTAGATTTAGTAAAGAAGGGGATCTTGAAATCAGATCAGGTTAAATCATATCCAGACTTTGAGGTGGCTCTCGAAGACATGAAGAAGGGTACCATAGATGCTGTCTATGCAGAGACCCCGGTGACCACTTGGTGGATATCCACAGAGGAGGTTCCCCTAACGGTCATATACTCCAGATCTTACTGGCCGGTTGCTTTCATGGCCAACAAGGACTACCTAGAGCTAGTGAAGAAGATCGATGGTGCTTTAGCTGAGCTATTCGCAAGCGGTGAGGTTGACAAAATTAGGGCCAAGTGGAACGTGACTAGTGGCTGAGCAGGGGATAGTACTTGATAACCCTTAGCGACTTCCTTTTTTTGTTGCAGGGTGTACCTGTCACCTTATCAATTTCCTTACTGTCGTTCGCGCTTGGCTTCATAATAGGAATACCAATAGCTGTAGTTAGGCAGATAGCCCCTCTAGAGCTGACTGTGGTAGCTGAAGGATACGAGAAAGTGATGAGGGGAATTCCGGTCCTCGTATTCATGCTTTTCCTCCACTTCGGGCTGGCGGGCATAGTTCCGATATTTAAGGACTCCTTCATAAGCTCTGTTGTGGCTCTTGGACTTAGGAGCGGAGCCTATCAGTCCCAGATATTCAGGGGCGCCATAAATAGCGTCGGAAGGGATCAAATGAGAGCGGCAATATCGCTAGGAATGACTAGGACACAGGCTTTCAGGCATATAATACTCCCTCAGGCATTCATAGTTGCTCTACCGGGCTTAGGTAGCGAGATCGCCCTACTTATAAAGGACTCGTCTTACTCATTCGTCTTAGGGGTCTTAGACCTGACGAAATACTCTGACATCTTGAGAAAAGCTACAAAATCTTTCATAATACCTTACCTTACTGCCGCTATCCTATACATACTCATGACCTTTCCAATCGCAAATTACTTGGACAGATGGGGCTCTAGGCTCAAGACGAAGTATGGTTTGAGGTGATTTTGATGGCTGATGTTGTTCTGGCATGTGAGGGGCTTAAGAAGGCGTATGGGGATCTTATGGTCCTCAAAGGAATTAATTTCAAGATAGAAAAGGGTCAAACCAAGGTGATAATAGGGCCTAGTGGTTCGGGGAAGTCTACCTTCCTTAGAGTAATTGGTCTACTTGAACCTCCAACGGATGGCAAGGTTTTCTTCGAGGGGCAGGATGTCTACAGTTCAGATATGGATCTTAACATGGTAAGAGCTAAAATAGGATTCGTATTTCAGGAACCAAGCCTTTTCAGGCATTTAACCGCTCTAGACAATGTAAAAATAGGCCTGAAGGTGGTCTTGGGGATGAGCGAAGAGGAAGCCACTGAAAAGGCCATGGAAACCTTAAGATTGGTCCATCTTGAGGAATGGGCTCACCATTACCCAGCACAGCTTTCAGGTGGACAGCAGCAGAGGGTAGGTATAGCTAGGGCTTTAGCGATGGATCCTGACATACTGCTATTCGACGAGCCCACTGCTTCCCTAGATATAGAACTGACCTGGGAGGTCATCGATGTCATGAAGGAGTTAGCGGAGAGGGAAGTTACTATGCTTGTAGTAACTCATGAGATTGGATTTGCCAAGGAAGTGGCGGACGAGATACTCTTCATGGACGATGGTAAGTTCCTAGAGTGGGGGCCACCCGAGAAAGTCCTGAGAAATCCATCGACACCTAGAGCTAGGGAATTCCTCAGCAGGCTCCTGGGAGGTGTCTGACATTCTGTTCATCTTAGAATTCGCCGGCCTCATACTAGAAGGCTTCATAATGACAGTAATTATGACATTCCTCGGATTAGCTGGAGGGTTTGTCTTAGGAGTCCTATCTGCCTTAGGGGATGTTTACGGAGGGAAATTTCTAAAGATCATCATTAACGCGTATGTTGAGTTCTTTAGGGGAAGCCCTCTAATAGTTCAACTTCTCATGTTCTACTTCTCAATACCAATTCTCACGGGAATTAAATGGGATGCCTTCACCGCTGGAGCTGTTACTCTAATGCTCAACAGCGGGGCTTATCAGAAGGGATACTTTAAGGGGGCGATAGAAGCCGTATTCAAAGACCAGCTCCTTGCTGCAAAATCACTAGGAATGACATTTAAACAGACCCTTATGCATATAGTGCTCCCTCAAGCCCTTAGAATAGTGATCCCACCTTGGACAAATGAGTATGTATCATTAGGACTGAGTACATCTGCTCTAATAGTTATCGGGCTAAGGGAGCTCACGAACATATCAAAGAGCATAGCTGCCCAGACATTCAGGCCCCTAGAGGTATACCTCTTCACCTCTATCATATACTTGGTATGGATAACGGTTTCTCTAAAGGTTTTAGATTATATATACAACAGAGTTAGAATTCCTGGCCTGGAAGTGACGTCAGAGATATAAAATCTATGGCCTCACTATTACCCGTAGAGCTACCGAGAAGCTAACTAGTACACAAACCTCTCCATATATACCTTAGGGCTTTTAGGAAATATATTTAACTATAACTTATTATTTTCCTCTTTCTCTTGAACCTAGATTGGGATGAGGATGGTAAGAGAATTTATGAGCAGGAACCCTCTTGTTATAGGTCCGGATATAAGGGTTTCGGAAGCCGTTTCCTTGATGAAGGAGAGGGATATCTGGAGTCCTGTAGTTGTTAAAGGTGGGGAAATACTTGGTTTCCTAACTGAACGTGATATAATAGCTAATATTCTCTCTGAGGGTATAGATCCGTATCAGGTTAAGGTAATCGATGTGATGACGAGGAGGTACGGTGTACTAAACCCCAATGAGACCTATGTAGAAGCATCAAAGGTGATGATGAAAATGAAGTCGAGACTCGTCGTCTTAGATGGCAAGGAACTCATAGGTGTGGTTACTGCCGCTGATATCACTAGGGCATACGCAGAATCAGAGAGTACAGGCCCGCCCCTCAGAAAGTATGCAACTTGGGAGGTCCTGAAGGTAAAGTCGACTGTAAGTGTAAGGGAAGCGATAAGCGTTATGGCTGAGAGGCGAGTGGGCAGCCTCCTAATAGAGGAATCGGGATTGATAAAGGGGATATTTACTGAGAGAGATGCTGTTAAGAGGTTCTTAAGCGGAGGATGCGACCTCTGCGACCCCGTATATAAGTACGCCACGGAGGGCATCATTGTCCTGGATGCTAACTCGACTTTGTTAGATGCAGCAAAGCTAATGAGCGAGCATAAGATAAAGAGAGTTCCTCTAGTAGATGAGGGGGAAATAAAGGGAATTATTACTGCTAGGGATATTGTGGAGGCTATCT
>JAGGTZ010000219.1 GCA_021158805.1 Thermoproteota archaeon
CACTTGTAAAGGCCCTAGCATACAGTATGTTCTTTAGAGCCTTCTCAGGATCAAGCCCAAATCTTTCAGCTATTTGTATTATCCTCTCAGGCCTGAATGTCCCCTCAGTATCTATGAATAGTGCGGCTCTTCCCAGCCCTCCTTTTTCCTCCGGTAACTGAACTGTTACTGCCATTTGATGAGCGAATTGCGTCTTTCCTGAACCATAGGGCCCATATATCTCGGTTATGGACTGAGTTTCCACCCCACCCCCTAATAGCTCATCCAGGTTTTTTGATCCAGTCGTAATCCTTTGCACACTCTTTCTCTGCTGATAGTAATCATAAGCAGACATGACATCTATGTTTAGTTTCTTCCTAGCGGCCTGAATTATTTTCTGAGCTATAGATTCACCTATTCCGGCATAAACTGCTAGCTCAGAGGGTGTAGACATTGCTATGGCTTCTAATGTTGTAAAACCAGCATCCAACAGCCTTCTAGCTGTAGCAGGACCTACTCCCTCTAAACTAGTTAAATCAACCTCTTCAGCAATCTCTGTGGCATCATAAGCATATTCTTCAACACTTTCCTCTGTAGAAGCCTCCTCCTCTTCTCTAGCCTCTCCTTTAGAGGCCTTCCTCTTGGGGATATCCGATCACCTTCCCAATTAGGAGTATAATTAAAGGATATTTAACTTGATCCCTATCGGTCATAGCGTTATAAAAGGCGCTGAAGACGCGAGGAGGTTAGGATAAGAAATACTAATCTATGGGCTCCTCTGAAGCCTCAGGCTCTTCTCCTTCCTCTATCTCTAACACTTCCTGATGCATCTCCCCTTTCCTACCCTTGTACTTCCACAGGTAAGAACCTATCAGCGTTCCGCCTACTAATGTCAACAGACCTTCTGATGGTAGGCTTGCGGAGATTAACAGCCCTATTATGGCTAGTATAATGTAGAACAATGTTAATGACGTTAGAGCCCAATCCTTCCCTTTATACACGCCTGCAGATAGAAATACTAGGGCGAGAGAGGCGAGTGTCCCTAATACAGAGTATAATGGCTCATCAGATACTATATTCAATGATAGATAGGCAGATAGAGAAGCTAACGCCAATGTGATCAGCAAAGTAGTTATTATCCCTAGCCTGATACTGCCGATCCTAACCACCTCTTAAGGTATCGATGATATCCCCTGTGACAGAGGCCTTTGAACCCCTCCACTCAATCGTGTCTGTAGCTATGATTATATCGGCTCCAGCCCCAATGATCTTATCTATGGACCCAGAAACTAGTATAGGATGTACAAATGCAGATACAACCAATCTCGCTCCCATTTCCCTAGCAGCTGCCACGGCATTTGCCATTGTACCCCCTGTAGAGACCATATCATCTACCACGATAACATCCCTGCCCTTAAGATCGATCTCCTTAATATAGGTCCTTATATCACCAGTTTCTAGATCTCTCTCCTTTCTAAACGCATCATACTCCTCAATTCCATAAAATTGAGCGAATTCCCTTGCCCAATGTATACTCTCGGTGTCAGGGCCTATGATAAAGGGATCTTTTAACGGAAGCCGCTTGACGCTCTCTGATAGAGCCTTAAAACCGCTTAAATTCGTGGCTTTTATTTTCTTGAAGATTTCAGAGAAACTACCTAGTCTGTGAAGATGTACTGTAACACTCACTATCGAGTTAGCACCAGCCTCCTCCAACATTTCTGCCAGATAACTCGGACTAAGGGGCTCACCAGTGCGAAATATAGCATCTTGCCTAGCATATGGGAAATAAGGCATTATCAGAGTAATATCGCCTGCACCCATATGCCTCCTAAGATTTCTTAGTGTGAATAAAACCTCTAAGAGATAATCGTTAGGTTTTCCTACACCGGATTTCATTCTAAGCGATAAAACCACATCGCTACCCCTTACTTCCTTCTGGACCCTTGGGCAAATCTCTCCGTCCGGAAAGATCCTTCTCTCTAGGGGTACAAGTTTAAGGCCCAGCCCTCGTGCTATCTTAGTGTTAAAGTCGTCTTCGGGACCTACTAGTAGCATATTCAGGTAATCCACCATGAGATTAAAAAGTAAACCTGAGGCTCATACTAGATGTTTATAGCATTTGAGGGTATAGATGGCTCTGGGAAGACTACTCATAGTAAAATACTATATAACAGGCTCCTAAGGAGGGGATTAAAGGTCCATTTGACGGCAGAGCCCACTCAAGGACCAGTAGGTAAACTTGTTAAGAGGGTCCTCTCAGGCGAACTATCAATAAGTGACGAGGCCCTAGCACTACTCTTTGCTGCTGACAGGGTGGAGCATAACCTAAAGGAAATATGTCCAAAGATTGACGAGGGATATATAGTAATCACAGATAGATATTTACTATCATCACTAGCCTACCAAGGCTTAAAATTGCCTTTAAATTGGGTTTCACAGATAAATAAGTGGGCTAGAGTTCCAGATGTGGTTATTTACTTAGATATAAACCCTGAGGTAGCTATTAGAAGGTTGAAAGAAGGAGCTAAATTTCATTCCCTAGAAACTCTCCGTATGGTCAGGGAGAACTACATTAAGCTATTGCAAGAAAGCCCATGGAGGGAAATTTCTCACAAGGTGAACGCAGAGGCCAATATAGATCTCGTCTCCATGGAAATAATTAAGATCATAGATAATACGCTGGGGGAGGAGAGAAATTGAGATTTGTCGCAATTGGTAACGCTAATATTGACGTAACTGTATTCTTAGATAGGATACCGGAGCAGGATGAAGCTGTAGACGCGTTAGCTGCAATGATGACCTCAGGTGAATCAGCTTCAAATTTTGCTTTGGCTGCATCAAGATTAGGCGTGGATGTCTCCGTTATAGTCTCGGTGGGGGATGACTCACTAGGACAAATATATATGCGGTCAATGAGGGAAGGAGGAGTAGATGTAGATCATGTGAAGATAGCAGAGGGGAGAAGGACCGGCCTCGTTGTAATAATTAACGTGTTAGGGGAAAGTAGAAGAATGATCGAGAGCCCTGGAGCTAACTTAGAGCTAACACCTAAGGATATCTTAGAAAGGGAAGATCTGATCAAGGGATCTAGAGAGGTTCACATGGCTAGTGTTGAGATACCAATTGCAAGGGCAGTGTCTGAGCTGAGACATGATGTATCTTGGGATCCAGGAGCTAGGATACTAGCAAAGAGCTCGTATGAAGCCTGGAAACTTCTCTCAGGAATTGGAAAGATATTTTTGAACGAGAAGGAGTCTAGATTACTTTCTAGGGAGAGTGATCCTGAAATTGCGGCTAAGAAGATAGCTAAGGAAGGGCCAGACGAGGTTATAATAAAGCTAGGCCCGAAGGGTTCTCTAGCATGGGCGGATGGCGAGCTATGTTTCGTAGAAGCAGTTCCAATCAAGGTAGTGGATACGACGGGAGCCGGTGATGTATTTGCCGCAACGTATCTTGTCTCTAGGAATATGGGTTTCTCGCCAGAGAAATCCATACGCCTCGCAAATGCCGCAGCTGCTCTTACTATATCAAGACCTGGAACGGCCTTTGGACTGCCTGTATGGGATGAGATCGCAGCTATGGAATTTATATCATACGGAAAGAGTAATAACAGACGCA
>JAGGTZ010000184.1 GCA_021158805.1 Thermoproteota archaeon
AGAACCTTTTGATGAACGAACGGTATGACTAATGGGGTGAAATAGATGGGCTTTGATATAGAAGAGGAAGAGATCTTTGAGGAACCGTGTTCACTCAAGGAATATCTATCTCAGCCGATTAGACTTAGCGGAATTACCTTTAAAAGGATAGCTTCTAAGCCCAAGCTCACTCACTGGTTTATTGTTCTACTGCTCTCTTCAGCCTTCGTTACGCTATCCTCCTATTTAGCAGTTCAGAAAATAAACTTCCAAGTAGTAGCAGGTCCTCAGCTACCGGAAGAGGCTGTCCAAGCTGCAGGAGAGCTGATGGAGTCGATAGCGAAGAACCCTGCCATTATCTTCTTAGGAGTATTTGTCTCCAGCCTAGTAATTCAGATAATCATCTCCCTAATATACTACCTACTAATAAGGGCATCTGGAAGAAAAGCGGGATTCTTATCCTCCCTATTAATAATAGGCCTCACGAACATTCCAACAATAGTGAGTGGGATACTACAGAGCTATTTGGCCCTAAATATGCCGGAAGTAACCGTTATTTTGAATCTATCGGAGCAAAAGGGTCTGCTTGGAGGACCTAGCGTGGGAAATATGGGTATATCTATGAACAGTACAGTCATAGGGATGATACTGTCTGTCTGGTCTCTGATAATATTGTACTCAGCCTGCAGAAGTGGGTTCAATCTATCTAAAGGAAGAGCGGTATTATCTTCAGTAATTGCATGGCTGATAATGCTACTCCCAAGCATATATTCTCTCCTGATGATTCTATGAATGACTAAAAGTTTCTCCGTACTGAAAAAAGGGCTATATCCCTCAATAGATCTTTTTGAGGACTATCCTCTAATACATCTAGCTTGCTGACAGCTTCCAGTGCGAGGTTTTCTGCTAGACCTTCCAAGAGATCTCTTAGATCGTCTCCTTCAAGGAGAGATGTCAACTCTCCCTCTTTCCACCAGTCCATGAGATCATCCTTTATTTGATAGGCCATTCCCAGATAAAGGCCATACTGCCCAAGCTCATCTGATATATCTTCTCTTCCAGCGATTAAGGCCCCTAACGATGTCGCAGTCTCAAATAGAACAGCAGTTTTTAGTCTCAGTATCTCTAAATACTCATCTAGACTTATCTTTTCGGCTCTCTTTAATACCTGAATTTCAAGCATTTCCCCTATTGACATTCTTTTGGAAGCCCTTGCAAGGGCCTCCCCAATTTTTTTATTCTCATATTTACTAGCTATGTTTAAGACTATCGAGAGTATGAAGTCGACGACAAGTAACGCCATCTCGAAACCATTCTTAACGTGAAAGGACCCTTCTCCTCTTCTCAATACATCTCTATCTATCAAATCGTCATGGATGAGTGAGGCTGCATGGATTAGCTCAATAGCTGCCGATGCAGGTAGAGGGTCTCCCTTTCCCTTACAAGCATCATGAACGATCAAAACCAAGGATGGCCTAACTTTTTTCCCTCCTTCTAAAAATTCTTTTAATGGGTGGTAGAAAGGAGATGATATTTCCTCCTCCAAAACCGAGTTAATAGCATATCTAGCCCTGTTAACATATGGTTCAAGTAATGATTTTATGCGATTCTCCAGTACGTCTATGCTAGCTCACCTCTATCTTGGTAGCCAGAGGGTTCAACCTTCTAAAATAATGCTTCTCCTCTTAACTACTCTGTCCGTATGTACTACTATTCCATTATCTGTAATTTCAAATGGATGCCTTCTCATGGAATGAGCTGTGCCACGCATCTTCCAAATTATCAGACTCCTCACTAACTCGCCATCCCATTCATCTAGATCAAGCCTTATTATGCCGTCAGCAGCGTGTTCCACTCCCGGCCCACCAAATCCCCTCTCAGTAACCCCAACTTGGCTTATTAGGATAGAGGTAGTTCCTGTCCCGGACAATACTTTCTTCAGTAGGAGCACGGTCTTCCTAGCCAATACAGGTTTCGTGAGATACAAAGCAGTTACAGAATCTATAACAACTCTCTGTGCACCTACATCATTGATTGCAGCTTTTAACTCATCTATGAGACTATGAACATCTTCTGGGTCGGTTACCACATACTTCTCTCTCTTAGCCGCCCCCCCAACTCCCCCAGTATAGGCATCAACTATTGCGAATACTCCCTTCTCCTCAAATGGTCTGGGGTCCCATCCAAATGTAGACATATTTATCCTCAACTGTACAGGGTGCTCCTCTAAAGCAACGTATACTGCTGGCTCTCCTTCCTTAAGCCCATTATAGATGTACTGCATCCCAAAGATAGTCTTACCAGTCCCCGGTCCTCCCGAAAGCAAGACAACATTTCTCTCTGGGATACCTCCATTAAGGAGATCATCCATACCTGGGATACCAGTTTCCACTCTTCTCATTTCCATCCCCTTACTGCATGGCGCATTTTAAAGTAATAATAACACTACCCTAATGTAGATGGAAGGATGGGCGTCTTCATGCTTAATGAAATTGAACTAAGAGACAAACTAGTCAATGGGAAAATAACAGTCGCTGTCTATGGCTTAGGACATATTGGCTCTCCTATACTGGCTGCATGGCTCCTTTCAGGGGCAAGAGGTATAGGTGTAGACATAGATGAACGGAAGGTCGAGTTACTGAATAAAGGTATGTCTCCAGTAAAGGAACCATGCCTAGAAGAAATTTTCAAGAGAGCTAGAGAGGAAGGTAAGCTATGGGCGACGACTAATGGGGTAGAGGCATCAAGAAGATCTGATGTCAAGATAATTGCCGTCCCTACATTATTGAAGGGGGCAGAATGGCCAAAAAACCCAGATCTCAGCGCCATAAAATTAGCAGCCAAAAACATCTCTTTAGGCCTAAAAAAGGGAGATCTGGTTATAGTAGAAAGCAGCGTCCCACCAGGTACTACAAGGAATCTCGTCAAGCCTATTCTAGAGGAAAGTGGTCTTAAGGCCGGTAAGGACTTTGGGTTAGCCTATAGCCCGGAGAGAATTGCTGAAGGAAGGGCTTTGAGGGACATAGTGGAGTCTTACCCTAAAATCATAGGTGGAATAGATAAGAGGAGCACGAGAGTCACATCTATTCTTTACTCGCAGATAGCCAAAAAAGGAGTCATAGAGGTGTCCAACGATATAGTAGCGGAATTTGAGAAACTAGCAGAGGGAATTTACAGGGATGTCAATATAGCATTAGCCAATGAACTAGCTGGACTTGCAAGGGTGTTAGGTATAGACTACGACGAAGTAATGGCGGCCGCTAATAGTCAGCCTTACTCCCATCTCCACAGACCTGGTACAGGAGTTGGTGGCCTATGTATCCCTATTTATCCTCATTTTCTATCTTGGATTGCCAAAGAACGAGGGCTTAGGCTCACTCTGACTGAAGAAGCTCGCAAGATAAATGAAAGTATGCCGAGGAAGATTGTAGAGCTGGTAGTAGAAGGGATAAAGAAGTTAGAGATAGGATCACCTAAGGTATCTGTGCTCGGGCTGGCATTCCGGGGTGATGTACCCGATCCCAGAATGTCACCTACCTACGACCTTCTGGAAGAGCTCCGGAGGAGAGGAATAGATATAGTAGCAGTTCATGATCCGTTCATAGAGGAAGATCCTAGATTAGACGAATTGGGTATTCCCTTAACCAAAAATCTAGATGAAGCTCTCTCACTACCCAATATCGCTTTGATATCTACAGATCACTCTATCTATAGACTAAAACTGAGCGAGCTGTTCGGAAAATACCGAAATATACTGCTTGTGATTGATGGAAGGCATATTCTAGATGTAGACATGATACCTCCAGGAAAGGGGTACGTAGGAATTGGAAGGCCTTGGCTCTTAGGCTAACCTCTCTGATAGCCATCTAACGAAATTAATCGTGTAAATTTCTACTAAAGAATCCATTGCTGAGAGAGCGAGCCAGATATCTTTTGCTACGACCACGGCGCCGTGAGATTTTATTACTACAGCATTCGAGTCATAATTAGATAAAGACTCAGCTACGGCCTTAGCTAATTCCTCTGTACCATAAGGCTTTCTATCTATCACTCGGATTTGCTTACCTAGGAGAATACTGCTCTCCTCTGTCCAGATGTCTGAGTATGTAGGATCGCTGGGATCAGGTGGATTTATTCCTGATGTAGCTAGCCCAGTGACCAGTGATGGATGGCAATGTAGTATGGCACCCACATCTTCCCTGACCTTATATATGTTCACATGCATCCTCCACTCTGAACTTGGCCTACCATTCCCCGCTATTACTTCCCCATTCATATTTATGAGGAGGATATCTTCCATGGACAACCTTCCCTTAAACTTCCCAGATGGTGTTATAGCTAATAGATCCCGTTCTAATCTGATACTAGCATTACCTCCTCCTCCCGTTGTTAACCCTCTCTGATAAGCTATCTTCATTACCTCAGCTAACTCTTCTGCAGCTTTACCAATATGGCGGCCCATAGAACCGATCCCTCATGAGCCACAGCCTCCTCATGTACCGTACTCGATCCTTGTATGGGTAGGCCATCATAACGCCTGCGATGAAGCCCCCTATATGCGCCCAATAAGCGACACCAGCGCCTATTTCGCCCACAAGCAGGGCAGGTATTAGCTGCCATATGAACCAAAATGCTAGATAGTATTTAGCAGGAATGGGCTCTACAGTCATAATGTACCATATCATGACAACGGTCAGTATCCTAGCATCAGGATAGAATACGAAATAGGCTCCTAACACGCCACTTATAGCCCCAGATGCTCCGACGGCTGGTATACTTGAATAAGGAAGAATGGCCATATGAAGTAGGTCCGCAGCCACTCCTGAGATCAGATAGAAGAAGAAGTACTTCACATGACCAAATGCAGCTTCAACGTTATCTCCGAATATGTAAAGATAGAGCATGTTTCCTAAAAGGTGGAGCCATCCTCCATGTAGGAACATGGAGGTGAATATCCTATACACATTCGCTGATGGATCCTGTAAGAACAAGGATGGTATGAAGCCATACTTCCAAATTATTCTCTCAAATCCTGCAGGACCAGCTGCTATTTCTCCGAGAAACACCAGCGTGTTAGCCGCTATCAGTAGGTATGTAACCCATGGCGTTATTGGACTGGGATTCTCATCTTTATACGGGAACAAATCCTTTACCTCCCCCTGAAGGGCTCAGCTGACCCTCTTTAGGGCCACTAATTACCCTCTTGCCGAATACTCATCATAGCCCTCTTGGGAAAAAATGAGGTGTTGGCGGGTTTAAACCTTAACTCCCTTCAGGAGAGATTCACCTATCTCTTTTCCTTTATCCACCGCTTTGAGGTTTAATTCTATGAACTTAGGCTTTACGAGTCTCCTTATAGCCTCTTTGAGATTCTCCAATGGTATTATACCGGATATGGTTACAAATACCCCTAGCATTAGCATATTAGCTACTAACCTATTACCAAGTCTTTCAGCCTCATCTGTTGCTGGTATCTTGAATATCTGCTTTGCTTTTCCCTCCACAGGATCGAGGTATTTTATCATGGAGGAATCAGCCAGTATGATTGCTTTATCAAGGGGATATCTCTTAGAAA
>JAGGTZ010000213.1 GCA_021158805.1 Thermoproteota archaeon
GGCCAGATCCAACCGCGGCATATATTATCCCTAGATCCTCGTCATAATTGAAGCTAACTTCTTGATGGAACTGTATTAAGGAGAAATCCTCATTACCGCTAGTTAGGTTTATTTTAAGCCATGCACACGCAGACCAATGATCTCCTTCTCTGTTGAGTTCACTTATAATAGCGAGCCTGGTAGGTGTGCCTTTCTTACGAAACAGGGAGTAGCCCTGGATCCCGTAATCCAGCCTGTCCTTGCTAGGGAATTCTGAGCTATGTTCCGTGAAACACTCTACGTCGTAGTTCGTGCCATTGTATCCATCATAGCATAGGTAGTACTTCACGTTTCCATGCCCTGGGCCGTGGGGCAAGGAGTCTATAATGCTCATTGGATCTGGAATTATCCCCATTGCTGCTAGGCTCATCCTCCTACTCTCCCCCACATGTAAAGTCATGTTCAGGGAGATGTACTTGCTCGGAACCCTGGAGCCCTCCGGATAGATGTATAGATACCTCACGACCGTATCCCTGGCCCCATCATTCGTGAGAAGTATCTCCTCATCGCTAATCCAGGATATCCTTATGCTCTCCTCACTCCTAGATCTCTCAAGTTGGGCTTTCCTCTTGATATCTAGGGAGGCAGAGCCTAGGGAGACTTGCGCGTACATCATGAGGGCCAGCAGCGATATCACTATCAGACCTAAGACTATCAACCCTATCGCATTCTCCAGATCAATCGCCCCCCAGAGGCAGACCTAGTATGTATGTCATTGCGTGCAGAGGGACATGGCTCATTCCCAACTTGCGGATACCTAGGCATATGATGTTCATCAGTCTTTCATGTCCCTATTACAGGAAAGCAAACTTAAATGTTGAGTTCATGCAGATATTTTGCGGTCTGTAAACGTTATTTTTTCCAAAATTAGTTTATCATGGGAAATTCAGTATTCTGCACTAATAGTAGAGAATTGATGCGCCAGAGTCTATACAGGTAGAAGGGATTCCCCAGCCCTCCGTAGTATCAAGCGAGAAATACATCTATCTACTTACTAAGAGAAAGAGTTATAGTTGGTTACCGGGAATTTCGATTAATGAGATCCGCCTTAACAACTATGCTCATTGTCCTTTCAATAATTCCAATTATAACAGTAGGGGCGACGAGTGGGCAGATAACAGATATTCAGATAGAGCAGACGCCTACAGATAACGAGACCGTGAAGGTGACAATAACAGCTTTTGTAGAGGTGCAATTTGATTCATCTGGTGTATATCAGCTTGTAGTGAGGGATTCTGAGGAGAACGAGATCGCTTCATCTCTCATATATAGAGTTGGGGTTACTCAAAGCACGAGGATGATCCTTCTAACTTTCGAAAGACCTAGGAGCCCCGGAATTTATACCTACTCCCTAGTGCTAAGGGTCAAGGAAACAGAAGGCAAGTGGTTTGTCGCCGATACAGTCAAGCTAATTTTCGATGTGCTCCCTCCTGAGGTAGAGGAGACGAATCAAACCCAAACCACGAACACAGCCACAAATACGACTACAGCCACTCAGTGTGAGATTACGGTAACCAAGGCATACGTAGAGAATATCACTGTCACAACCACGGTCACCGAGACTAACCTCACTAATATGTCGACAACCACTGTAGCTGTGACTAGGTACCTCGAGCGGTGGAAGACCATCACAACCACGGTCACCGAGACTACTCCCGTTAAGGTAATCGTAACAGTGACTAGAGAAAAAACCAAAACAGTAGTTGGAATTCCAGAGGAGATGACTCAAGATTATTTTATACCGCTTGTCACTCTATTAGGAATCATTGTCCTCTCAATGATCCTATTCTTGTGGATGAGAAGAAAGACAGCACAACCCTGAATTACTCCGAGCTGTTCTGTCTAAGTTAGAAGGAGAATGGCATATTGTATTGTATATGCAACTATCAGCAATGTTGAGACTATCATAAGTAGCCTATCGCCCCTCTTCATTACTAAACTTCTGTACCATGTATGACATTTCTCCTCGCCAAAACCACGTAGCTCCATGGCATCAGCTATATCATATATGGAGATTGTGGCAGATATAGTGACAGGTACCAGAAGGGGCACTACAGATAAGATACGGGCAATTGGGTTCTTACCCCCTCTAGGTCTATACCCTCTAGCCATCTGAGCCTCTAGTGTCTTAGACATCTCAGCTATATATTCAGGGACATATCTCAAAGCTAACTGAATTATGTAAGCGATTTTGTAAGGGAGTCTTACCTGTCCAAGCGCAGGGGCGTAAAGATTAGGTGGGGTGGTAAAGACGAATGTGGCCGTTGCTATCACTAGGGTCAGTAGCTTACATACGGGAGTTATGCTTTTGAGGATAATTTCTTGAGATGTAAGCTTTTGGAGTAGGTTAACCCCTTCGCCACCATAGAGAACTGAAATGGTTAAGTAGTTCAAGGCAGATAGAACTAGGATAATGACTACAGTGAACTTCCAGGTACTCTTTGTCTTATCCCAAGGAAGTCTTGCTGAGAGATAGAATGTCAGAGATATGGCCAGAAGAGGAATTATCAGTGGAAGACTTGCCGTCAAGATGAGAGCTATTAGTATGGAAAAAAGGAAGGTGAGTTTTGCCCTTGGGTCTAGCCGATGAACGACACTATCTCCCTCTGTGTATTTTATGAGTCGTACTGACATCTCAAGATCTCCTAGCTCTTCCCTTTACAGCTGAGCTATATGCAGCAACCAAGATCGGAGTTAGAATTGCTCCATTAATTGCATCAGTTATCGCTGCCGGCAAGAAAAGCGCATATGTAGCTTCTTCTATGGTAGAGATCCCATATCCGAAGATATAATCTGTATAGGCCGCAAACCCCATTCCTAGTATAGATGCTACTATTGAGAGAATGGAGGCCATTAGAAGGCCCTTTCTCTCGAAGAGCTTCTCTCCTGATAAGAAGTATATAGCTAGGCCAGGTATTAGACCGAGAATACCATTACCAACATCCCAGTTCCACCAGAAACCTCCCCAGCTTATTGCATCGCTTATAATATTTCCTAGGAATCCAGCTACAAATCCGACTATTGGGCCAAAGATGTACCCGAAGAACATAGGGATGCTAACACTTGGCCTGAGTGCCACAAGCTGTGTTCCAGGCAACTGTATCATATTAAAGAAGACGTTAAATGCGGCATAAAGCGCCGTACCTACGCCCATCGCTACGATACCAGTAACCGAGAAAGACCTACTGCCCATAGTTTAGCCTTGCACAAGTTAAAATATATGCTTTCCCAGATGATATTCAAGTCAAGAACATAGTTTTATGAGATCCCGAAATCTTATCACATATTCTCCTCCTGTTAACTCCCTACAGACCCTCACTAGGCTGGTTTCTCTGATCTTCCCAGCCTCTAGATAATCTCTTCTTGCTAGGACCTTATGTGTTGGCCCATCAGCAACGACCCTCCCCTCCGAGAGTATTATTGTCCTATCAGTATATTCAATAGCTAGATCTGTGTCATGCGTAATGAGGATAAGGGTTCTCACCCTGTCCTCCAGACTTAATATGAAATCCATAAAAGAGGTATAGCTTGCATAATCTTGGCCAGCCGTAGGCTCATCTAATATAAGTATCTTAGGCAACATCGTCAGGATTGAAGCTACACAGATCCTTTTCTTCTCACCATGGCTGGTAGCAAAGGGAGAATATGTGAGAAGATGGGTTATTCCGCACTTCCTTGCAGTCTCTCTTATCCTCACATCGATCTCCCCTGGCGGAACTCCTATGTTCCGTGGACCATATGCTAACTCCTCCTTAACAGTCTTTGCGAATAGCATATTGAAGGGATCCTGGGAGACTAACCCCACTAGCGGGGCTAGCTCATATACCTCCTTCTCTCGGGTATCCATTCCATAGACTAGGACCCTACCCTTAGTTGGCTTTAATATTCCCAGTATGAGTTTAGCCAGTGTACTCTTGCCAGCACCATTATTTCCTAAGAGGGCTATCCTTTCTCCCTCTCTTATCTCCAAATTAACATCTCTTAGGGCGGGTCTACTATCGTAGCTGTAGCTTACATTCTCAAACTTAATAGCAATTGTTTCCTCAGGCTTTTTGTCCTCAACAACAGGTCTCAGCGAGTTACATCTGTCTGTGAAGAGCCTAGCAGGAACCTTAATAACATCTGCATAAGATCTGAGGCCTTCCTCATCGTGTAATTCCTCTACTATCTCACCATCCTCGAGTACTATTATCCTATCTACTCCTACATCGAGTATTTCTTCCGTTCTATGCTCGGCTATGATAATGGTCCTTCCCTGCTCCCTCATTCTACCCAGATAGTTCTGAATTAGACGCACACCATTACTATCTAAATTTGCCATGGGCTCGTCCATCAGAATTATAGGGGGATCTAAGGCCAATATGCCCGCTATGGCTACTCTCTGTTTTTCTCCACCACTTAATTCATTTATGTCTCTATCTTTCAGATGTAATGCATCTACATGCCTTAATGCCTCATACACCCTTTTTCTCACTTCTTCAATAGGGAGGCAGAGATTACATGGACCAAAAGCAACTTCATCCTCTACGATGGGAAGGACTAATTGCTTTCCAACCTCTTGCATTACAGTGCCAACGATTTTAGATAGGGATGTTAGGCTGGCTCCCTTGACAGTTATCCCCTTAACCTTCACCTCTCCGCTGTAGTGTCCTTGGTATCTATTAGGTATCAAACCGTTAATCGCTCTAATAAGAGTAGACTTTCCACTCCCACTCCTGCCAACGAGAAGCAAGAACTCCCCTTCCTTCACTGTTAAGTTGATGTCCTTCAGAGCTGGTTTATCTTTGCCAAAGTACGTGAATGTAAGATTCTTTATCTCTATGACCACGAGACACATCTAAGACATATTCAATGTAAATTTTTACCCTGCTCTCATGGTAAATAGGGGCTGTGAGGGAACATTATATTAGCGACTAATGCTACCACATGTGTGCGATACGGTCGAGCAGCAGTCTAGCATGGAATACAACAATTCAAAGAAGCAAGAGAGGACATCACCAGAAAATAGCATTACTATGAGGGGACAGTTTGGAAGAAGCTACTATATCGCTAGGTTTCCTCTAATAATCCTCACTTGCTTCTCGGCTTAATGTAAATAACTTTAACATCAACCTCCTCTAATAGAGAAGACATCCTTAAATGATCCTCATCGCTCGTGAGAAGTTTAACTGGCCCATTTGCTGTAGTCGCTATAAGGAGATCCATATCTGGCAGAACCTCTCCTTTTAACATGGATTTCGCTCTTATTTCGGCCGCCCTTCTAACTCCTTCCTCCGTCAGCCTGTAGACAGTTAACCACTTCATAATATCATCTAACCAGAACCTCTCGCTAAGATCTCTTCTCTTCAACCAAATGTAACGGGAGCCTACTTCAAGCTCGTACAAAGTAAGAATGGAGATGCCTATATCGCTAGCATCCTCTGATTCTTTTTTAAGTAAGTTCGCAGCCTCCTTATTCTTTCTCCTCAGCTCCAGTAGGAAGGATGTGTCCAGTACGACCTTCAAACTCTCGCCCTAAACTCTTCTCTTATCCTCCTCATGATCTCCTCTATGTCCTCTGAGGGGCCCGCCTTGAAAGAAGCCTCTACGATCTTGTTAACCCTTCTCTCCAAATCCCTTCTTATCAGCTCGTCTATTATGTCGGAGAAGCTCTTCCCATCCTTGAGAGACAATAGCTTCCTGTAAACATCCTCCCTAATCGTCAAGGTTTTCATATATCGTGTGTTGTAAATGATTATATTTAAACTTTCTCCTAATTTTTGCTCACCTCACTTATGTCCAAATCCCCGAGCTATCCATTTTTCAAGCTCTCTAACTCTTGAATGAACGCCGCTCTCGCATATCTTCTTAAAGATTTCGGAACCTTCCCTTCTATGGCTATGAGCACCTCATTTTCCCCTACCCATCCACTAGACGCCACCCTCTCAGCCTCATCAACTATCGAGAGAAGGGCTTCCATTCTGACCGCCGGTGGAGTATGGGCTAGAGATCTGAGGAGGGCCTTCCACACGATCTCATCCCATCTAAGCTTTCTTGGATCATCCATCGAATATCACCCGTGCTCATGGATGTAGAAGCATCTGGCTTCCGTGTCAGGATGGCACACCACGGCCCCACAGACAGGGCAATATATAGCATGTCTCGAGCAGAGAAGAGCACCACAGACCTCACAGGAGGAAACTGCCCTGGCGCTGCAGTACTTACACCTCGAGTAATCTATCTTCAGTTCGCGAGAATCAAAAGCCCTTATCAAAGCTTTCTCAACATCACTTTCAAACTTTGAAGTAATCTCGACCCCTCTAGGTTCCTGAAAATAATCTCTGAGACCTAATTGGTAGATACATAGCTTCGGTCCCCTTCGGGAGAGGGCCCAAGACTTCACCTCCTCATGGAACCACCCCATGACCAGGAGGTGGTGCTCATCGATGTTCCCTCTGAGCCATGCCTCTACCATCTTCCTAGAGACGGGGCCAGTAGAATCTCTCCATCCAACTACAACCTTCCTGCTGTTGTATGTGAACAAGACACCTGCAGAGTCTCTCTCCTCTATTTTTACTCCTAAATCCCTTAGCGCCATAAAGACTATGTCTGAGAGCCTCAAAGGAGTTCACCCCTAATCCAACATCCCGGATCCTCGGCCAGGTAATCTCCTGTCTTGGCATAAGCTCTACACCTAGCTCCCACACATATGTCAGCGTAGGGGCAATTGGCACAGGCACCCTTCAACTTCGATGTATCTCTAAGATCTCTGAGGACCTCGGATTCCCCCCATATCTTGGAGAAGGGCTTCGACCTGACGTTCCCGAGTGGTATAGGGAGGAGCATGCAGGGATAGACCGTGCCATCATAAAGTATAGTAGCATATCTCGTCCCGGCCCCGCAGCAAGATCTAATGAATTTCATCCTCTCTAGCTCTGGGACAGTCCTCTCTACCTCTACCCAGTACTGCGGGCATCCAATGACCCTGATTATCAGATCTTCCCTTCTTTGGATCTCTATGATCTTCTTCACAGCTTGAGCCCGTTCGCTCATTGTTAGCTCATACTGCTTGTGCTCATTGCCTCTACCAGCAGGTATGAACTCGAAGATCTCTAGCGCAATCGCCCCCACCCTCTTTGCTAGCTCCACCATTCCTTCTATCCTCTCGACCATACCCTTTCGAAGAGTGAAACCTATCTGGAAGGGTATTCCCGCTCTCCTAATGTTCTCAATCCCCCTCATTGTCCTCTCCCATCCTCCCTCCTTACCTCTGAAGAGATCGTGTTCCTCCGGTATGTAGGAGTCTA
This sequence comes from Thermoproteota archaeon, assembly GCA_021158805.1. Classification (GTDB taxonomy): domain Archaea; phylum Korarchaeota; class Korarchaeia; order Korarchaeales; family Korarchaeaceae; genus Korarchaeum. Next base: position 7,326 of record JAGGTZ010000213.1, read on the forward strand.
CACTAACTGCAATCGCCTTTATACCGGCTTCCCTGAGCTCAACTGCATAATTGTAGGTCATAGTGTCTACCATACCATTGGTGCCGAGGAGAGGGGAGAGGCCGGCGTCAGCAGCATGTGAAATGAGTTCAGGTAGGTCAGGACGCAGAGTGGGTTCTCCGCCATCGAATATTATGAGCCTCGTTCCCATGTCAGCTATGTCGTCTATCAATTCCTTGGCCTCCTCTGTGCTCAACTCTAGCGGTGATGGTTCATTTACAGCATCACTATAACAGTGGGGGCATCTAAGGTTGCATGCCCTTGTTACCGCATAACTGACCATGATCGGTGGCGGGTAACTCATATTGCTGACGCAGCAACCTATTTTATAAAATAATTACTGATCTCATAATTCAGATGGGGAGCTCCGGATTTATGTGTATTAGGCCAGTGACTAGCAAGGTCTCAGCCGTCTTCACCCCTTTCAAGGACCTCACAGCTCCATCTATCCTGTTAACGTGTCCCATGTCCTTCGCATGGAATATAGCTACTATGTTATATTTCCCTGTGAGCTTAAAGACATGCGTTGCTTCAGGCATCTTCTTTAGCTCACTAAAAGCGTGGTCTAGCTCATCTGGATCTACATCTGCGAGTATAATGAGCGAAAATGGGAATCCTACCTTCCTGGGATTCAACAGCGTATAGAACCCTCTGATAATTCCCTTTGCAATAAGTCTCTTAATCCTGTATCTTACTGTCGCCTCAGGGACTCCGAGCTTTCTAGCTAGATCTGAGAAAGGGATCCTCGAGTTTAACTGGAGGATCTTAAGTATCCTTAAATCTAATTCGTCTAGATTCTCGGGTATATTATCATCCACCACCGGAGGGATACCCTAAAAAGCTATAAACTTCAGTCTTGAGTTTGGGCACCATGCCTACTTAACGGTAGGGAGTACGCCTCCTATACGTTTATCTAATCAGATATTTAGAGATGTAGCCTGATACTGCCGCTTGTATTTCGGAAAAACCTGCATGTGATTAATACTGAGTTACGTTTTCCAGATTACCTCTGACTATGAAGGTATTTTCCTTCTTAACGGACCCTTCGGGAATCATGATGGGCGCATGTATCATAGCTAAAGCCATCCCCTCCCTTACCTCCATGACCCGATGAGGTACTACTATCGTTGTTATCGGGTCTTCCTCAATTAGTAGGCCAACACCATGTGTATAACCCGTTATGTAATATTCTCCGAGGTTCATCGATCTATATAGCTCCTCTATTTCTTTCTCCACATGAATAAACTTAACTCCTGGCTTTGTCCTCTCTGCAGCGAGTGTGTAGGCATCCTCCATCGATCTAAGTGCATTCCTCGCCCTTTCGCTCATTTCTCCGACTGGAAATGATCGCGCCATGTTAGCGTAATAGTGATCCCAATCAGCTCCAATAACTACAGTAGCAATACTCCCTTCTCTAATCTCAACATCTCTGAAAGGTTCTGCATGAGCTCTAGGAGTTGCTGAGACGTAAACCTTAGGATCTTCGCTTCCACTAGACATTAACTCCCTAAGGACCTCCGATGCTATCTCAAGCTCGCTCTTACCGGGCTTTATCTCCTCTTCAGCCACCTTCATACCTTTGACAGCTATCCTTCCCGCCTTCCTAATGTTATCTAGCTCCCATTCATCTTTTATCATCCTAAGCTCCATCGAGAGACCCCTTACATCGACTACCTCGACGTTCGGATTCAATCTCTTGAACATTTCATAGAAGAGTATGTAAGAATCCCTCTCAACACTGAACTCCAGCCCTATCCTGTTATAGCTGTTTTGCCTTATCCATGAAGTAACAATGCCCATTAGCTCTTCCGTCCTCCGAAAACACACTGTGTTCTCTATCCAGCTCTTCCTCCTGAAGAGCTCCTCCTCGCCCTTGGCTAAAATAACTAGAGGTTCTCCCCTAGAGGGAACTAGGAGTGAGGGTCTGAGCCATTTCGTCCCCGTAAAGTAAATGAAACTGGAGAGAGTTCTTATAACGGACCCATCTATCCCATTCTTATCCAAAAGTTCCTGATAACGCCTTAAACGATTTTCTAGGATTTCCCTATTCATGATACCCAATTAGACCTTACGCTAATTAAATAAAAATATCTAACAGTACGGACCTACTTTAGGTGCCTACTGCCGAAATATCATCTGCGCATGGGGTGAAGGATATGCTAGATGATCCTAAGAGGAGTGGGGTCCTATTAATGGCTATAGGGCTTGTTATGATCATAGTGGTATTCGTATTCGCTCTTAATGAATATATGCACGTCCAAGTTAAACTCTCCGGAGCTACTAACATAATGGAAGCCCTTAGCAAGAGCAGTGGGCTGCTTATAGAACTACTCTTCAAAGTAGCCTTCTTAGGTATAGCCTTGGCTGCTGGCGCTACGCTAGTGAGGTATGCGACATCCCTGATAAAAATTCATGGTAATGAGGGGAATGAGGATTGAAAGGCCTACGGGCAGCTATAACGGCAGTGGGCCTTCTCTTTCTGTTAGGAATTAGCTATCCCCTCGTGACGTTCGTCTCTGATCTAATGCAGGGAGGTTCGAAAATATACATGAAGCAGGTA
>JAGGTZ010000069.1 GCA_021158805.1 Thermoproteota archaeon
CTTGCTCACCTTTAGCGGCCTTCACATACCTCCTTACTACTTCGCCCTGCTATTTCTACTGTATCCCTTCATCCCAGGCCTGAATCCTGAATCACTAGATGTGGACCCTGGTGAGGCAGATGCTATGGCGTCTTATCTGAAAGGAGGAGGTGGACGAGTTTACTCACTAAAAGCCCTCGGTTTATATGAAATGGTCGTGCTAGATGAATCGCTATCCCAGATAGAGTTACCTACCTGGGCAAAGGTGATAAAAGAGCTATCAAATAGAAATGAGCTCTCAGAAGTTATGAGGAAAACCTCTGATATGTTGAAAGAATTTAAGAAGATACATAGTATGTGGAAAGCAAAAATAAGATCGTTAAGAGCGATTAATACGGTAATCACTGCTGCTTTAGGTCTTACTAATGCCTTTCTCTTGAAATTTGTAAATTCTCCATTAATAGGCTCTACAATATCGGTACCGCCAGATCTAGCTTATTCTCTGATAGTATCAGGTGTTCTGATTTCTCTAATATCTTCTAAGCCTGTTGGAATCTCTTTATATGCTGCATCCTCTTACCTCACCGCATTCTCTATTGCTTACCTTCTAATTCCCCAGTAAAGGTTAAATTCTTAGTCTTTTTAAGGCAATTGAATGAAAGCATCCATCGAAAGCATGCAGCTCGTCAATTTCAAGTCGTTCAAGAGGACATCGCTACCCTTGCCTAGGGGCTTCATAGCCATAACGGGCCCTAATGGATCGGGTAAGAGCAATATTATTGATGCTATAGCATTCGTCATGGGATGGAGAGCGAGGAGACTGAGAGCATCTAAAATAGATCACTTAGTGAGGAGAGGATCACAATCAGGCTATGTCTCAATAACAATAAACAATGCAGCAGAGAAATACAAGATTTCTAGGGAAATAAGACCTAATGGCGAGAGTGTATATCGCATAAACGGCAGAAGGGCTAGCGCATCCGAAATAAGCCAGTTATTATCTGAATTCGGCTTCGTCACGGATAGATATACATTCGTAACACAGGGAGATATAACCAGCATAGTAGAGATGTCTCCAAAGGAAAGAGCCAAATTACTTGAGGAAATAAGCGGTGTTGCCGAATACGATGAGAGGAAGCTGAATGCAGTTTCTGAATTGCAAAAAGTAGATCAAGGGCTTAGAGAAATACTAGTTATGCTTAAGGAGAGAGAAAGAGAGCTTAGGAAGGCTGAAAACGAGTGGAGATCCCTTAAAGAGAGAAGAGAACTGGAGGAAAAACTGATGAGGGTAAAAAAGTATGTGCTGATTTCTGAGTTAAAACGCCTAGAGGAGAGGCTGAAGGAGCTAGAATCCATGGAACTCGAAGCAAAATTTGAGGAGGTGGAGGCTATCAGGAGAGAATTAGAGGAAAAAGAGGAGGAGCTGAGGAGGTTAGAGTCCTTGGTGAGGGACTCACCAGTCCGAAGGAGAAGGGAGCTAGAGTTCAAAGCCAAATCACTTAAGGAGAAGATAAAAGCTATTCAAGAAGCCCTAGAGGCTAAGAGAGAGAATCTAGATATATTAATGCAGGGAGAGACCCCTCCCTTAGTCAAAGAAGATCCTTCCTTTCTAGGTTTAGTCTCACAACTGATAAAACCCATTCAGGGCTATGAAATCCCATATTTGGCTGCTGGAGGATCTCGCTTGAACGATATAGTAGTTAGAGACCTAGATGGTGCTAAAAGGCTTGCTAAAAAATTGAGAGGGGTTAAAGGCAGGTATAGGATAATTCCTTTAGATGTGATACTGCCCAAAGATCCCCCGAGATTCGAGAATTCGCTTGGGTCACTCTCTAACTATCTAGAGTATGATGAAGAGTACGAGGACCTTGCAAGACTAGTGTTTAATGCCGTCTTGGTGAGAGACTTAGATGATGTAACTAAGGATCTGATTGGGAAAGCAAGGTTTGTTACCTTGGATGGAGAGATCGTTGAAAGAGAGGGGAGCATTCTAGCAGGGAGCCCTCGGAAGGATCTAGAGAGGATAAGTAAGATAAGAGAGGAGATATCATCCCTTCAAGAGCAGTTAGAGAAATCTGAGAGTGAGTTAAAATCGACCTTAGAAGAACTGGACAACCTCCCTAAGGAAGATCCCAACATAGACAGGTTAAATAATCTAAGGAAGGAAGTCTCTAGGCTAAGATGTACATACCAAGAAGCCATAAGAAGGAGACAGAGCTACCTTGCGAAGATGGAGGAATTGAGTGAAGAGAAAGGCATGATAAAGGAGCAGATTAGATCAATTGAACATGAACTTTCAAAAATATCTGGGATAGAACCGATGCCAGTTCCCAATCCCCACAACGAACTAGCAATTCTGCAAACACGGTTAAAGGTAATAGGCCCTGTTAATCCAAAAGCTGAAGAGGAATTCAAACTCAGAAAGGCAAGATACGAGGAAGTAAGGAGGAAATACGAGGAATTTCAGGCTAGGAAGAAGGAGATAGAGGATTTGATACAGAAAATAGATATGGAAAGAGAGAATGTGATCAAGGAGACTCTAGAAAAACTCTCGATGGCGTTTGACGAGTCCGTTAAGTCTCTCTTTGAGGGTGGTGGAGGTTCACTTGAACTTACTGATAAAGGGCTTGAGATGAAGGTAAAGCTCCCTAATAAGAAGCTACTATCTATAGATTCCCTATCTGGCGGCGAGAAGTCACTAAGTGCCCTCGCATTTATTCTAGCTGCTCAGAAGCTTAGACCATCCTCATTGTACATATTTGATGAGGCAGATGCAATGTTAGATGGAATAAATTGCAAGAGATATGCTAAAGCCTTAAAGGACCTCTCAAAAAGATCTCAGGTCGTGGTAATCTCTCTGAAAAAAGAAACATTGGAGGAAGCGGATTACCTAATTGGTGTAACCATGAGGAACGGGGAATCAAAGATAGTCGCCATCTCCCAGGAGGCCGCATCATGAATGTGGTGGAGATATGGCAGGAGTTCATCCGAAGCAGGGACATAGCTAGAGCTGGTAGGCTTATACTCCAGCTGGCTAAGGACCTGAGGAGAGATGTGTTCGCCTATATATCTAGTGAAATACAAGCAACTAGAAGTTCAAAGAAGAGGAGGGATTTAAAGAGAGGCCTAGTACTGAAGCCAAGAGCAAAACGAATCCCCAAGAGATATCCTCTAACGGCCGAGCTAGTTAGGGCTTTTAAGTGGATGGAAAAAAGGTTATCCAGGGCTGCAAAGTCCATTAGCCTATCCATCATCTCAAGATGGAACCTATTTGAGGAGATAAAGAAGGTGAGGGAAAAGATCAGGAAGTTTAGAGGTAAGAGGATAATTCCTCTGTCTAAGCTGATAAACAGTAGAGATGAGCTAGCTCCTACTCTTGTATCTTTACTTCACATGGAGAGCGAGGGTGAAGTGGAACTCCGTCAGGATAGGCCGTTTGGAGAGGTGTTCGTGGTGGTTCAAGGTGAAGGGGCCAAGATCTTGGGAGAGGGCTAAGAGGCTGTTAGAAGCAGCCCTCTTTGCATGTGGAGATGTCTTAGATGAAAAGGAAATTGAGAAGTTGACAGGGCTCCGTGGCCCCGCCATAGATAAAGCGGTAGCGGAGATAAATGAGGAGCTTTCTGAACATCCATTTAAAATTGAGAAAATTGGAGAAGGATGGATAATGGTTCTTGATAGGGAATATGAGGAGAAGGTCCATCATTTATTCCCATCATCCCTCCTATCTAAATCCGAAATGAGGACCTTGGCTTTGATAGCATCTAATGAACCGATTTCAATATCTGAAATAGTCTCCGTTAGAGGGAGTTCAGCTAGGGATCACGTAGAGCGCTTAATTAAGCTAGGTCTCATCGCTGAGAGTAAGGAAGGTAGAAAAAGGGTCTTCAGGACAACGAAGAGGTTCTCTCAACTATTTAAAGTTGAACCTAAGGAGAATAGAGGGGGCTAAGACTGCTAAGCACGGAGGTAGGTGGATTAAAGCTAGATAACCCCTTAATTCTTGCTTCAGGTATTCTAGGAAATAATGTCTATCTTCTTAAAAGAGTCGCTGATGCTGGTGCTGGGGCCCTTACTACTAAGACAATTTTACCAGAGCCGACCAAAGGGTATGGAAATCCCGTAATAGTGGAGCTCCCGTTCGGTCTCCTAAATGCTATGGGACTGCCTAATCCTGGAGTTAAAGAATTCTCTAGGGAATTGAAGGAAGCTAGGTCGATAATTGATGTCCCTGTGATAGCTAGTGCTGGTGGAGGAACACCTGAAGAGGTAGCCTATGTAGCTGGTATGCTAGCGGACGCAGGTGCCGACGCCATAGAAATAAACGCATCATGTCCTCACGTAAAAGCTCACGGCCTAGAACTAGGCAGTACCCCTGAAGATTTATTCTTACTTGTAAGAGAGGTCAGGAATGCTGTAAAGGTACCCCTATTTGTTAAGCTCACTCCAATGACCAATAACATAAGTGCACTCGGAGAGGCCGCTATGAAGGCTGGAGCTAATGGACTAACAGCTATAAATACCGTTAAGGCTATGATAATCGATGTGGAGGCTATGTCACCCATCCTCTCAAATAAATTCGGTGGACTGAGTGGGCCGGCCATACGGCCAATTGCCGTTAGGGCAGTTTACGAACTCGCTGGACTCGGTGATGTCATAGGTACTGGAGGAGTTGAGAGCTGGAGAGATGCAGCTGAAATGCTTCTAGCGGGTGCTAAAGCCGTTGGAATAGGAACAGCAATCTATAGAAGAGGGCTTTCGGTCTTCAAGGAGATATTAGATGGACTAACTCGATATCTGGAGGAGAAAGGGTTGACTGTAAAGGAGCTAATCGGGAGGGGGAGGAACTGCTAGACTACAGGCTTATAGCCTTCGACAGCATGGGAGTTAGATCCATGGCCACGGTAGTGGAGACTAAAGATATCAAGATATTTATCGACCCTAGCGTCGCCCTTGGACCAAGGAGATACGGGCTACCACCTCATGAGAAGGAAATTGAGAAAATGCATGAATTAGCTAAGGTGATAGAGGAAGAGGCTATGGACTCTGATGTCATAGTGATAACCCATTATCACTACGATCACTTCGATTTAGGCCATAAGATTTCTCTAGAGATATACAGGGGCAAATTTCTACTGATAAAACATCCAACAGAGAACATTAATAGGAGCCAGAGGGTGGAGAGGGCTCCTGCTTTTTTAAGAAGTGTGGAAGGGCTACCTAAGAAAATCGACTTGGCGGATGGCAGGGATTTCACATTCGGTTCTACGAGGATTAGGTTCTCTAACGCAGTTCCTCATGGGACTAACACGAGACTTGGGTATGTACTTGAAGTGCTAGTGGAGAGTGGTGATGAGAGGCTTCTCTTCTCCTCAGATGTAGAAGGGCCTGCGTTAGATGAACAGGCCCAATTCATCTTACAATACGATCCTCACGTAGCTATAATAGATGGACCGATGACCTACATGCTAGGTTTTCGCTATTCAGTGAAGAGCTTGGAGGAATCCGAGAATAACTTAATAAGGATACTGGAACTTCCTTCCCTAGAGGAACTGATCATAGATCACCACTTGTGTAGGGAACTGGAGTTTAGAGATAGACTGTCAACCATCGCGAGTAGGTTTAAAACTGCGGCTGAAGCTTCCGGTAGGGAGAACAACCTCCTTGAAGCTAGGAGAAAGGAATTGTATGGGAGATACTAATGGAGGTAGAAGATATCTTAGATGAAGCTATTCAATACGGAGAGAGGAGACTGCTTACGATCACAGGGGATAGATCCTTAGAGATAGCGTCCGACATAGCTAACCTCTGGTTATCGAAGAAGGACGGCAGGGTTCTGATAGCCACGCATAAGGGTGTTGGGATCGAGCATTTAGACATAGATGAGTCGAAAATTACCTCTATAGATTTCGATCAGACTGGAGCCATCCTAGGAGGAACTTGGGATATACTCATAGCTGATTTAACGTACCAATTTAGGGCAAATGATCTAGGGAGGCTGATAGAAGTCGTCAGAGGAGGAGGGATAATACTTCTAACAACACCTAGGGTTGAAGAATGGCTCTCAATGCTCACAGACTTCCAGAAGAGGTTTATAGTACCACCTTTCGAGGATAGGGGAGTAGGGAACCTCTTCAAGAGAAGATTTCTAAACTTTCTGGGGAAACCAGGTACGTTTCTCCTAGGGGATGAGATTAAGGGAGAGCTGAAGGGAAAACTTGCTCAAGAGCGGGAAAAACCTAATCCGGTGGGAGATCCTATCTTGGACATATGTGCTACAAAAGACCAGCAGGGGGCCCTTTCATCCCTATTGGATGCTGTCAAGGGCAAGAAGAGAGCATTCATACTTACGGCGAACAGAGGTAGGGGGAAATCTGCTGTAATAGGCCTAGCTCTCGCTCATATCTTGACTAAGACAAAAATTAAGAGGGCTGTTGTAACTTCTCCCAGCCTAGAGGGAATTCAAACCCTGTTTGAATTCTTAATGAGGGGATTAGATGCTATAGATGTTAAGTATGAGCCCCTCATAAGGGATGGTTATGTCATAGATGTTAAGTTTAAGGGACGTAATGCGTTCTTCTTAACACCGGATAGCGCAGCAGAGGTGAGCGTAAAGCTAAAAGTAGTTGATGAAGCAGCTGCTATTCCCATTTCCACCTTATTTAGGATTCTACATACCAGCAAGTTTGCTATCTTCTCTAGTACAGTTCATGGTTATGAGGGAGCTGGCAGAGGCTTTACCCTCAGATTCCTAAAGAGAATTAGGAGGTCTAATATACCCTTCGTGGAAGAGAGAATGGAAGAGCCCATCAGATATCCTCCAGGAGACCCCGTTGAGAAATGGTTATACGATTTTCTCCTGTTAAATGCAGAACCAGGAGATCCTCCAAGTATCAGTTCACCAGAAGAAGCCAAATATATAGCGATAGATCTGGAAGAAGTAGATGAGGACTTCCTTAAGAAGTTCTACGGCATCTACGTATTAGCTCATTATAGGAATAGACCTAATGATTTGGCTACCTTGCTAGATGCACCCCATCACTTCGCTAGAGCCTTAGTTTACGGGGAAGAACCTATCGTAAGCTTACACATAGCTGAAGAAGGTGATCTACCCAGTAGCGTGCTAGACGACATGGTTAAGGGGAAAAGAGATGTTCCAGGCCATATAATACCGTCTAGAGTGGTCCTTCACTATGATTTCAGATCTTTCGGTCGTCTTTCGGGATGGAGGATAGTGAGGATAGCTACACATCCAGATCTACAGGGAAGAGGCTTTGGTACCAGAGCACTAGAGGAAGTAGAATTGGAGGCTAAGCGAAGGAGCATAGATTGGTTGGGTGCTGGATTCGGGGCAACAGAAGACTTACTAAGATTTTGGTGGAGAGCCGGTTTCGTTCCAATTCATCTAAGCCCTAGAAGAAACCCTGTTACAGGGGAATACAGTGTGCTAGTAGTCAAGCCAATTAGCAAGAGGGCTAGGAACTTGCTCGGAGAAATAGTTAAGGACTTTAAGAGAAGACTCCTTAACAGTCTGCATGATGTCTATTTCCCATTGAATCCTCTAGTAGCTAGGCTCTTACTCCTCTCGGAGATAAAATCGGGGAAGCTAAAGCTAAGTCAATCCCAGAGGAGCAGGCTCAAGGGATTCATCAACGGTTCTTACATATATGAGTTAGCATCCGACGCAATCTATGAGGTAGTAAGATTCTATTTCTGGAGGGGTGTACACTGCCTCACACCCTTGGAAGAATCCCTTCTTATTGCTAAGGTGCTCCAAGGGAAAGGATGGGACATGGTAAAGTCGAGGTTTGGTCTTAAGGTAGATGTATACGAGTTATTTAGGGAGATAGTGAGAAATCTACTATCATGTCTGGATAGCCTTGGCTACAAGGCTTAAGTGGACACAAGGTGGTAAGAACTTCTCCATTCTCCTTATATCTCCATAAATTGAGTCGACTCCCCATCCCGTTCTCTTAAGTATCTCAGCCAGTTCCGTTGAGGTGTACACTCTTATTTCTGTCAAAACCTCCAGCTCCTTGATGAGGTTTCCCTCACCATCATCTCTCATGATGACCCATTTAGACAGGAGTTTGGACCAGATAGGATCGAACTTCCTCTCCTCCATTAAAACCAAGGAGCCGTATCTCTGGAATACCTTATTACAGTACCTCCATCCTGGGGTCTCCCTATGCAAAGTGTTAGCTATCACTAGTATGGCTCCGTCCTTTGAAAGGGACCTCAACTTTCTCAAGATCTCTTCATCGGTGGAGCCGTCGAAATAGCCTAACGAGGTCGAGACAATTATGACTGCATCAAATTTCTCTCCCTCTAGAACGCGATCTATTTCCCTAGCGTCCGATACCAAGAACCTTGTCCTGTCCTTTACACCGTATTTCTCTGCTTTAAGCTTAGCATCTTCTATAAATGGTAGAGAGAAATCTACTCCGACTACTTCGTAGCCTTCCATAGCTAGTGGGATCGCTACCCTGCCGTTTCCACAGAATGCATCTAATACCTTACCGGAATCAAGGCCATTCTCCCTAAATATCTTGGCAATCGACTTAGCTATCTGTTCACCCTCGGACCAGGTCCCGTTCATTATCTCAATGTAAAGATCTGCTCGTTCCACGAATAGCCTTTGAACCCAACCCAGTTCTGCCACCTCCTCTCATATATACTTGCTAACTAATTAATACTTCCCTAGTTTACTTCCTTACCTGAGGTCCTCCAATTGAGAAGTATTACAGCTTTCCCACCAGGGGAGATATCCTCAAACTAGCAATTTATCGAGCTACCTATACAGAAATCTGACCAGCTATCACTATTAGTACCCTTTTCTACCAGTAAAACTTTATTTCTTTAATACGCATCAATGTCCAGGTGTCCGAGTATGTCTATGCCCTATAACAAATTTCTAGATGCCGTGGAATCTATAAAAAAGATTCCAGACAATTCTGTTCTGGCAATATCTGGATTCAATATAGCCACAGCTCCTGAATATTTAATAATAAAACTTTGGGAAGTTTACAAGGATACAGGTCATCCTAGGAACCTATTCATAGTATCAGACACTCTCCCAGCTATTCCAAATAGGGGCTTAGACTTAGTAGCCAAGGAACTCTATGAAGATAAGGAGCAGGACTTCATAAGGGGGATGCTTCTTCCATTCCTAGGATGGGCGCCGTGGATCCAAAAACTCACTGCGGAAAATCGAATCGAGATGTACACATGGCCTATTGGGATAGCAGCATACTGGTTCAGGGAGATAGCATCAGGGAGACCGGGCCTCATTACTTACATAGGCAAGGGAACATTTTTAGATCCAAGACAGGATGGTGGGGCAATAAATGATCTAGCAAAGGAGAAGAAAACCTGTAAGATCTCCGTTTTAAAAATAGGTGGAGAAGAATATCTGTTATATGAAGCCCCAAAACCAAACGCGGCATTCATAAGGGGGACTACCGCTGATGAAATGGGCAACATCACCATGGAAAAGGAGGGAATTTATGGCACGGTCCTAGCAATAGCTCAAGCCACCAAGGCCAGACCTAACTCCGGAATAGTTATAGCTCAAGTAGAGAGAGAAGCAAGGTACGGATCCCTCTACCCAAAGGAGATTCATGTTCCTGGGCCTCTCATAGACTATGTTGTGATTTCCCCACCCGAATACCATTGGCAAAGTGGGACGATAAAGTATGATCCAAGAATTTCAGGAAGGATAATTCCGCCAATGAAACCCGGTACGGTTCCAAAGCTCGAAATGAATGACAGAAAGGTGATAGCAAGAAGGATAACACTTGAGATGACTAGGTTGATCAAGGATAAGGGAGGCCCAATCATAGTTAACTTAGGGATAGGGATACCTACCTTAGTCGCGAATATAGTAGCTGAGGAAGGCATTAACGACTTCCTGATAACCACTGTAGAGTCCGGTCCTTGGGGCGGAATCGCCCTGATGAGCGAAGACTTCGGCGTATCAATAGGCCCGTTCGCTATAATACCCATGCCTGACATGTTTACAAATTATGAGGGGGGAATCATAGACGCTGCTTCTCTAGGATTCATGCAGGTGGACAGTAATGGCAACGTCAATCCATCCATGTTACCTGGAAGAATCACGGGACCTGGAGGTTTTCCAGTAATCTCAGCTGGTTCTCCTAGGGTCTATTTTGGCGGAGGATTTACGGCAGGAAAAAGGTCTATAAAGGTAAGAGATGGGAAGCTGGTGATCGAATCAGATGGTCCCATTAACAAGTTCGTGAAAAATGTATATA
>JAGGTZ010000090.1 GCA_021158805.1 Thermoproteota archaeon
CATCGTATCTCTGCTCCATAATAACTTCATATAATCTCCCTTTCTACCGAGATAGAGAAGAGTAACTTCATCTCCTGTCTTATAGGTCCATACCTCAACCTCTCCTCTAGCCTCTATGACATCGCCTTCAGATGCTATCTCTGTAAACCTTTCCCTCAAACTGTAGATGAATTCCACTTTTCTTCCAGTTTCAGGTCCTCTTACAACTTTTAATGAGCGAACAGCATATCTACATGGAGTGAAAATCGATTCTCTGCTATCCATTACCTCTAGGACTAAGGTCGCCTCGCCTAGCTTTCGAACAATCTTGGAGCCATATGAATTGCTTTGTCTCACCAATCTTATTGAATATTCTCTATTCCTGTAATATCCCTCTAGGATGCGTCTTCTCTCCTGCTTAAGGAATTCATCCCATGAGATAGGGGTTTCCTCCCTTCTCCTCTTATAGAGAGCTTCTGCATTCCCTTTCGAGTATCTCTTGTAATCTTTTTCTTCCTTCAGTCTCTCCTTTAATATTTCATACACTTTCCTGCCCTTATCTTCCCCATATACGACTAAATCTATATCAGAGGATTCATTATGCAGACCAACTAGGAGGGAACCGGATATTCCGATTTCATCGTTGTCGAACCCCGAGCTAAGATCTAAGATCATATCGGTAGCATCCCTCTCAATTCCTGGCTTACTACTAGCTAATAGCTCTTTAGCCCTTTTAAGAGGATCATACACTTCATTGAATGAATCGAGGGGTATCTCTGGAACTTCTTCCCCTATATAAGGATCATATACGAGGTATTCGTTATAGTACTCCCTTAAGTACCTAAGCTGCTCCTCCTGAGTGAATAGCTTCCTATATCTCCTCCTTCTAGCGTCCATTCTCTCTCCTTTTGGATCAAGGACATACTTTGGATAGGCGATAACCTTTCCAGGCGGATGCTCAACCCCTTTAGCATAGAATATAGTGTCCCCTAGTCTCATGTAATATCCTTCGATTATCCTCATCTTCTTCTCCATAATATATAGAAAGGAATCCCCGTAAAAACGATGATCAGACTAAGGATGGAAGTAAAGGGATCTTCTAGGAAGAGAGAATAAATAACATATGAGTATACTGCTAGGACTATAGATGTTGTAGCTGGATGTCCCAGTGAGTTAAATGGCCTAGGCAAGCTAAACTGTTTCCTTAACCTGAAGATTCCCGTATACATTATCAGGCTGAAGAGGAGAGTTGGAATTGTTACCATCTCCACAAGCCACACATATGACCCAGATAACTCATAAATAAGCGTAAGGAACGTGTAAAGCAATATGGAGGCATAAGGTGTTGAAAACTTGCCATGAACTATCGAAAACTTAGAAATGAACTGTCTATCCCTAGACATAGCATAAATGACTCTTGGTCTTGATATTATCTCAGATGCACAGGCCCCAGCCATGGATAGGGACGCCCCCAATATAGCCACCAGCAATCCCCAACCACCTAAGGTCTTACCTTCATCCAGTAGAGGAGCATTGCTCTTCGCTAGGACCCCTGGGGGAAGTGACACCATGACTGAGAGGACAACTAGCATATAAAGGACCATGACAGCTATTACAGTTACTGGTAGGGAAAGGGGTACCCTCCTCTTCCCATCCTTAGTCTCCTCAGCAAGGGGAACTGATGCATCGAATCCACTATAGGTGAACCAAGCCATCATCATACCCAAGCCTAAGCCACTGACTCTGAAATCAGAGAGATTTAAGCGTGATAATCTTCCTATCAATAGACCTGCTACGCCTATTACGAGCAGGGGTATTATCTTGAGTATCGTGAGGAGAACCGAGAGTTTGCCTCCAATTTCGACTCCTATCACATTAGCTAGGGCAAGAATCAGCGTCAAGGCAGATGCCAGTATTACTACACCGTTTGGAATATTTAAAAGATCATTCAAATAGGAAGAGAATCCTACCGCTATCGCTGCTGTCGAGGCCGGGAGTAGAAATAGATTGTACCATCCGAAGAGGAAGGCTGTTAATCCGCCTAATTCCCCTGGAAGTCCTTCTCTCAAATAGACATACCAACCACCGGCATCTGGGTAGAGATAGGGATATATCATTAGTATTAGGGCTTCAAAGAGTGCTGTGATACCCATGAGGACCCAAACGAATATGGAACCACCAGCCCCAACTAAAGCAAAGATAAGACTAGGAAACATGTATATACCGCTTCCTACAACTTCTCCTATGTTTACACTTAGAGCTTCTAGAAAACCAAGCCTCCTTCTTAGGAGGGCCATTGCATGAGACACGAAGTTATTTATTTAAAAGTTTGGCTTATCTAACTTTATTTAGTAGCGCCTGAGGAGATCTCCGGGGAGTCTAACCATGCCCTCAAGCTGACCAGTAATAGAACGATTGCATAATAGCGAGGAGGTCGGAGGAAATATCATGAGGGATGTAGTGAAAATAGAAAATCTTAGCTACTTTTACCCCTACTCTGAAGTGGCGGTTTTGGATCACATTAACCTGTCCATTAAGGAGGGAGAAATAGTCGTTCTAACCGGTCCCACTGGGAGTGGGAAGACGACCTTATGCCTCACACTGAACGGTGTTATCCCACATATCTTAGGGGGTAAACTTGATGGTAGGGTCTTAGTTGATGGTATGGATGTCTTGGAGCATGATGTAGCTGAGCTATCCACGAAAGTTGGAATAGTTTTTCAGAGTCCTGATGTCCAGCTTTTTTCGAGTTCTGTTATCTCGGAGATAGCCTTTGGGCCGGAGAATCTGGCTATCCCTAGGGAGGAAATAAGGGAGAGAGTCAGCTGGGCCATGGAACTGACCGGCTTGAAGGGGTATGAAGAGAGATCGCCAGCCAAGCTCTCTGATGGTGAGAAGAGGAAAGTAGCTATAGCCTCCATACTTGCTATGAGACCTAAGATAATTGTTTTAGATGAACCTACAACTGGTTTAGATTCGATAGAAGCTAAGAGGGTAATATCTCTCATTGAATCTCTGAGGAATAAGTATAGAACCACGTTCCTGATAGTGGAACATAGGGAACATATACTAAGACTGGCTGATAGAATACTACTAATGGTAGATGGAAAAATTTTAGGAGAATGTAAGCCAAGGGATCTTTTTGATGATGAGAAGCTTATGAACTCCGCTTATATAAGAGTTCCTGAGGTAGTTAAGCTTTTTCATCTCCTGAGAAAGGAAGGGATTTACAGAGGCAGAATTCCCTTGACAGTTGAAGAAGCATTGCCTGTCATTTCTAGGGTACCTATAGCTCCTAGCACCGTAAAGAGTTGCAATGCACCGAAAGATCCAAGGGCGAATGAAGAGCTTATAAGAATGGAGAGAGTTAGCTGTGGTTACGGAAAGCAGGAGGTAATAAAGGAGGTGAATGTGAAGATAAATAAGGGGGAATTTCTGGCATTAGTGGGCAGGAATGGAGCAGGAAAGACGACCCTAGCGAAATGCATGGTTGGGCTCATAAAGCCATCTAATGGGAGGATCCTCCTGCAAGGTAGAGATATTAGAGATATGAATATCGCCGATATATCTCCCATAATTAGTTATATCTTCCAGAACCCAGAGCGCCAATTCTTCTCTATGAGCGTTGAGGAAGAAGTCTCGTTTGGCCCGAGAAATTTAGGATTGAGCGAAGAAGAGATCAATGAGAGAGTAGAGGAATCTCTCAGGTCAGTTAACTTAATACATTTGAAGGAAAAGCATCCTAGATCACTTAGCAGAGGTCAGATGCAGAGATTAGCAATAGCAATAGCCTTAGCGATGAGACCCCAAGCCATCATATTAGATGAACCTATGACAGGTCAGGACGAGGCATCTCTGAGAAGCATAGAGATGATACTCAGGAAATTGAGGGAAGAGGGTAAGACAATCCTTCTAATAACTCATGAGATGGGTTTAGTATCTAGACTTGCTGATAGGGTGATCGCTCTAGCGAATGGTAGGATTGTATTTGATGGCCCAACTAGAAAATTCTTCTGGGACGAAAGAGCTGTTATAGAGGCGGGGATAGGCTTTCCTCCTTTGGTTCAACTTTTAAGAAATTTACCTGATCCCTCAAGATTCGAGGGGATAGTAACTGCTGAGGAGTTCATCGAGGCTATAAGAGGCAGAGGAAAATGATTCGTTACTATTCCGGAGATACCTTAATCCACAAGCTTGATCCGAGGGTTAAGATAGCGTTATCAACTTCCCTCTTCCTTTTGGCATTTCTAACAAGAGATCCCCTCAGACTTTCATTTCTCCTAACAGTTGTATTGATGATATGGTTTTATGCCAGAATACCATTTTCAGAAAATTTCTTCTTGAAAACCCTTATCCCCATAGCTTTGTTTACTTTCCTAATACAATTGCTTTTCTACCCTGGTAAGGTAATCTTAGTATCAGTCAAGATACCATCATGGATACCTTACTTCGGAGGGATGCTGGCTGCTACTCAGGAGGGCCTGATAAACGGTATTAGTATGGTTCTCAGGCTTTTCATAGTGATAATGGTCATGCCCATTGTTACCATGACCACACGCTTGGAAAGACTCCTGAACTCTATGGTAAAGCTAGGTCTTCCTTACGAGCTTGCATTCACCTTGACAACATCGATAAATCTACTCTCAATACTTCAAGCTGATATAGAGGATGTGATAGAAGCCCAGAAGATTAGAGGATTTAGAGGATTTGATGAGCGAGGTATAATAAAGAAGATAAAGGCCTATGTACCCATTATAATACCGGTGGCAATGGAGGGCTTTATGATCGCCAGACAGATGGAGGTAGCGATTAAATCCAGGGCATTTGGTGCGAGTAACCGTAGAACCTCCCTAATCGATGTCAAAATGGATAAAGTAGACTGGATTGTCCTATTCTTCACCCTAACAGGTACCATAATCTCCTTGGTTTTCTTCTTGGGATTCGTCCATTAGTATTTGCTTCCAACGATTTAATTTGGCTAGATTTACTAGTCCATGGATATATTGATAGATCTTTGTATCGAGAAGCCACTTAAAAATAACATGAAAGTTTTGAGACTTGCGAAGATAAAGAAGTTGAGAAGTTGGCAGGTTTAACCAATAGATCAGCAGGTCACCTTGAAAGTTAGTTAGATTAATAGCTTATCCTAACTTTATTAGGCATAATGAAACTAGAGGTTCCTATCTCCTATGTGGCTGCAGGAGCAGCTATTGTGGCTTTAGCCAGCTACATCCCAGCTTTTCCTGTAATTGGTTCTGGGGCAACAATGAGTGCAGGGATGTTCATTACACCTCTCATAGGTATTCTTTTAGGTCCAATATCTGGTATGCTAGCTGCTGCTATTGGTGGACTTATCGGCGAATTCATAGCTCCTTATATAGCAGTTTTCGGACCACTAACTTTCCTCCTTCCGACTACATGCGCCTTTGTAGCAGGTCTCGTGGCCTTTGGTAGGTGGAAGGAGGGAGCTAGTGCAGAGGCCATCCTCCTTGCTGTGTGGTATATACTTACCAGCATATGGTGGCAGGGGCAAGAAGGAGCTGAGATAAGGTGGTACTTCCCCTTCCTCCATATAATCACACTGATACTAGTTATCGTTATCGGACCCAGAATATCTGAATGGATAGCTACAAGGGATAAGAAGAAGATAGCTTTAGGGATTTTTCTAGCAGCCCTAGCCGGAACGATCTCGCAACATCTACTCGGTAATGCATTCTTCATAGCAATGTACTCTGGGCCGGCTAAAGTGTTCGCTGTAGTACTCTTCGTATATCCCATAGAAAGGCTTCTAGCAGCAACCATAGCCACCATTATAGGGGTTCCTCTGCTGCTAGGTCTTAGAAAAATTGGAATGGAGCTGGGGCCAAGCTACAAACCTGTTTCCTCTACTTTTTAAATTTTATTTTCTTTTTTGCTATATATTGCTTAATAATTCCAGCTACTAGATTTATTCTTGGAACTTTTTCCATATAATCCCCGTATGCGTCGCCAAACTTTTCTACGTTTCTTTTTTCTTCTTCCATCATGGCAAGGCATAATAGAGCTGCGAGGAGAGGCACCCTAACTGTGGTGCTGGTAGGTCTCTAGCGAGGGGAGTATACTGCATTCTCTGATGCTGATGTAATAGTGATTCTACCTGATCTGATGATTTAGCTCTAAGGAATCCTGTGGAGGGAATCAAGGAATTCCTAGATCTAAGTATTCCCGCAGATATCCAACCTATTGCCTATACGAAGGAGGAATTCTTAGGAATGGCTAGAGAAGAAAGAATCGTAAGGAAAGCATTAGGCTATGGTATATTGCTAGCAGGAGATAACGAAATCCTTAATATTCTTATAATACTCGATAAACCAAGTAATATTGGAGATAAGGGAAGTTAAGCTACCGCAGAATACTTAAATTAGCTTTTTTACTAGTAACCTAAATCCTGAAATAGATCTGAATCCTGCACATAGCTCTTTCTTAGCTTAAGAGCTAGCTCAGCTTTCTCAAGCTCCTTCCCGAGGTAAGCAGCATGCGAGTAATCGGATACCAGTCCTAGGTCAAATATCTCCAAATATATATCTGAGGCCCTCCTTCCACAAATTGTAAGCTCAGGCTTCTTTAGATTATCCCACCTGAAATGCATAGCACAGATCTTTCCTTTCTCCCTATCCACCCATATCCTAAAGAAACCACGCTTATCATACTGTATCTTCCTTTCTCCTGCTGCCTCCATGATCTTAGCATGAGATTCGTACTTGAAATCCTTCCTCGTCTTCTCTTTAAGTATTAGAAGGTCTATCCCCAAATCTTTAGGGAAAGTTCCCTTCCTCTTTGAGAGGTACATCATCTTTACAGCTTGAGATACCTCCCAAACTGATCCATAGGTCTTATCGCTTGCCTCCGTAGTTAGGACCATACTAGCATTCAGTTCTGAAGCTAGGGCAACAAGTTGGGCGTTCACTCCATGACTATCAGCATCTACTAGCTCGCTCACATTACCTATTCCCATGAAGAGCTGGACATCTGGGTTCCTCTTGGAGAACTCGTAGAATGAAACGAGGGATTTCGTAAAGCTTGGGGCGTGAATTGGGTGTACTATTAGATCTGCCAGAATCTTATTTATACCATACCTCCTAGCTATTCTTATGTTCTCCTCCATGGCTTTAACCCTCTCTTCTGGTTCATTAGGGAAATATCCTGAAGCATAATCATACGGTATCACTACACAGACCTTATCCCTCACTATATCGTGGAGGACCTCCATGTTAGATCTCTCAAGGCTCACCACCATATCGACGCCCGCCTCAATAGCAGCTTCTATCTCCTTGGGTGATATTGAATCTATGCTTATAGGTGCGTCAGTCACCTCCCTCACAGCTTGGACTATCTCCTTTATCCTCGATGAATCATCCTGTCCCGCAACAACTCCTATGTCTATTATATCAGCTCCAGATTCGATATAATGAGCAGTGATCCTCTTTATTTCATTCCTTGTGAGCTTGGGAGCATCGACTATCTCTGCTACCACTCTTATCGGTAGTTCCTTCGAGATACAGAGCCCCCTAATTTCTATGCATTTGCTCCTATCCAGCTCAGCACTTACTCTCTCCAAAATTTCATTTAATTCCTCCTCTGCATCTCTCTTCATCTCTTCCTTAAGTAGCTCGCATGCAGGTATGTCATGCGATAGTTTAAGACCTTTCCTCACATGCTTCATCACTGTCGGCAGATCCGCGGCATCCTTAGGCCCTTTAAATGTAGGAACTCCTAGGGATTCCTCTATATATTTAGAACTTCCCCTCAGCAATCCTGGAACTATAATGGCATCATACACCGATAAATCTCGTTTCTTCAAATGTTCGGTTATGAATTTAGGTGTCAGCAATGCTGCGACAGGAAAGGGAACAACTGCCAAGTCATATTCTATGTTAGATTTGTCCGCATACATCTTAACATAATCTTTAGCCAATTCTCCAGTTACTAAAAGGTACCTCAATAACTCTCACCTAAGGTACGGGCTATTACGTCCTCCAGCTGGTCTGGGCTCTCTACAACTGTGACTCCTTCCATCTCCCTAAGGTGTTCTATATTCTCCCTATCAATTTCTCTAATCTTTATTTTGGCCTTTTGAAAGCAAAATATAGCCTTTTCTGGACATGTCAACTCGCATACTCTGCATCCATGGCATTTCATTAGGTCTAAGATGGGTATACAATTCAACTCGCTGATGGCTCCAAATGGGCACTTATCTATGCACTCCATGCAGTTCGTGCATCTTTCTCTATCAATATAGCAGGGAACCTCAGTCTCCTCTGTTGCATCTGACGGGAGGATTATTATTGGGACTCCTCCCTTAAGGGCCTGCGATGCTATCGTAGTTATTATAGTATCCGAGATGCCGTAAACTATCTTAGCTACTGTATTAGATGTGGCGGGAGCTATCACAAGCAACCTATACCTACCAAGCATGAACCTACCGGAATATGTACAACTTGCTCCAGCAACATCTTCCGTGATCAGCTCTTCATAATGCCTCCCAGGAGAGATCTCCCCTATTCTATCGAGGATACCGTACATTCTAGCTACTTCCTCCCCGGCCCTACTAGCGTATGTCGTTATTTTAACGCCATACCTCTCCTTTATTCTCTTCAGGACTTCAAAGCTTTTCCTGATAAAGCTCCCAGATCCAGTAATCCCCCATGCAATAAAATTAGTGCCTCCTTCTCCCTTTAGTAGACTCAAGATCTCACCATCTCCTTCGTCTCAGTTATTTCTTCTACTCATTCTACCCTACCTCAGATAGTGATTACATGAGCGCCTATATTATTGGCTCTCGATACTATAACCTCCCCCCCTCCATGTTTTCTTAGGAAATCCCTTAACCTATCAGCTAGCTTTTGATAGCTATCTTTATCAGTCAAGCCATAGAATGCTGGACCCCAAGAGCTTTGCCCAGCACCATAAGCGCCATTCTCCAACAGGAACTCTACGCCTTTCTCTATTAGAGGAGATCTGAAGATTCCTCCCTGAACATAGGAGAACATCCTACCAACTTCTCTCTCAAGCCTAGTAATTGCCTCACCAAAACCCTGAATGTCCTTCTCCATTAGAGATGGAATGAGCTCAAGGAAGAGTACCCTGAACGTTTCACATGTACAGCGATTCTCTTCTCTCAACTTTTTCGTTAGATCTCTGAGAGAGATATCTTCTTCCTTACCTGAGATTCCCTCCTCTATATTGGGGATCCCAATCACGAAGAGCCAATCCTCGGGAAATTCATACCTAGATATGAGGATCGGTAATTCATCATCTTTGATCCCTCCATCGATGATAAGGCCTCCATGCTTGAAGGAATATATGCCAATTCCTGATCTCTTCCCCCTTCCCAGTACCTTAGCTAGCCTTTCAATGGAGACTTCCATTCCTACATGCTTCAGCATCGCATATCCTATTCCTAAAGAGAGCTGAGTCCCAGAGCCTAAACCAACATGAGGAGGTATGCTCTCAACTACCCTTATGTTCATACCTCTTTTAATCTTAAAGTAATTCCTCACCCTCTTAGCATAGAGCGGAGCTCTCTCTTCCCCAAAGACTTGGAAGTCATTCGCATCAGATACCTCTATGATAGTACGAGGATCACTGAGGGCAACACCTACACTTCCATACATCCTCTTAAGATCTCCCTTCATGTCCAAGATACCAAAATGTATCCTAGAGGGTGTTTTCAAGATCGTTTTCATTTTACCGCCTAACCGTGAGTTAGAGGTATCTAATATTAATATATACTATTGAATATCTTTGGATGACCTTATCGAGGGAAATTACCTAACCAATCTTCACTAAGGCAAGCGATGAAACCAATTGGTTTACGATATCAAAGTTTGATTCGAATACTACCGATTTTATTCGTTCATATCTGTGTATCACGAAGTCTGTTCACTATACCATTCATTATCCTGTTATAGGGCTCCTCCGGGCATATCCTAGAAACTAGGTCTCTATAATGAAGGATAAGCTTCATCAAGCTCCCAGCCTCCTTAGGGTCTATCCTCCTAAACACAGGTACCCTTGTGGCATGAATCAGGGATTCTAAAACCGCATGTTTGCATCTAGTGAAGAAACAGGGCTTCATCTTTCTGATAAGAATCCCGCTTATGCTTAACTCAACAGATACGAAATTATCTCTATCCCTGAAATTCACTAATTCAGCTTCTATAAATGCGTTAGATCTCCTTAGGGGAGGTATCCTTGTACTATAAGACTTATCATATTCCTCCCTAGGTAAATCACTGAAAGTAGCTAGGTAAAAGGTCTCTATGTCGTCCAGTAAGTTTATTAGAATATACCCGCTTCTCACCAAGTTCTCGAAGGTGATAGTATCTTTGAACAACTTATCAATGGAAAGTAGCATACCAGCCCTCTTCACACCTATTGGAGCTGAGTGAGGAGAGCCATCAGGATTCTCGGTACTGCATATGGTCTCAATTAGCAGACCATTTTCGAAGCCTATTTTATCCAGCAACTCTTGGATATCTAAGCTAGTATGAACTTCAAGAGGTATTTCATCTTTCATATGATTTAAGTTCTTGTTACAATCTAAAAAGTGATCTCAATCTATCTCCAATCCTCCATAATAGCTTCCTCATGTTAGTTAAATGAGAGGACAGCCAGTCCTTGATTGATCTGTCAAATTTTATAACTGCTATGCAATAGGATTAATACTTTTCCTCACAGGAGTACATTACTGTTAATAGGAGAGGCTCTAGTTGGTGAGGGTAGCGAGATTGCTTATATTGGTCTAATAATTGAGGATAAGGATGGGCCTTTTGGAAATACTTCCAGTGTTTCCCTAGCTTCACCGAGACAGGGATCTACATCCTTCTTGCAGTTCTCAAGCAAAGTCTCCAGCCCAAACTATCTAAGCTGATAGTAAGCAAGGCGACGATAAAGAACGCATCTCAGTTAGAATTAATGTTCAGCTAGCTCAAGCGGCAGTCGCTAAAGCCGTTGCTTATTCCTTAGCTAGGGGAATAATACCGGAGAACCTCATGGGGATATAGTCATGGTAATCTCGATATTCATCTACTGGGAAGCCAAAGGCAAGGAGAAGATCTACAAGTATAACTACGAAGCCACGAAATTGGCGATAAAAAGAGCATTCTCGAGAGAACCTTCAGTAG
>JAGGTZ010000202.1 GCA_021158805.1 Thermoproteota archaeon
GAGCAGCCTTCTAGCGGTTACTATAGAGCTCAGGAGCCCGTATACCATAGAAGCTAGGCCTACAACAGCAACCCATCTCGGATCCATCAGCAATTCATATGGCATAGCCATCCACCAAGTGGACACATTTCTCGACTAAGAAGACACTCCTCCCATAGACCTTGCTTAGGAGTTCCTCGTTCATTACATCCTTCGGAGATCCCGATGCGACTATACCTCTATTTACCACCATGATCGTCTTGGCAGTATCAATGAATAAGCTCGGATCATGGCTGCTAACTATAACGAGCTTATCACTAGCAATCTCCTTTATCATCCTTACAATGTCAGCTCTCCCCATTGGATCTACTGCTGTAAGAGGTTCGTCCATGATCAAGATTGGAGGATCCCAGACCAGTGCCCTAGCTATGAACACCCTCTGCCTCTGCCCCCCACTTAGCTCGCTAAGTGGCTTCTTAGCCAGTTCCTTAATTCCAACAATTTCCATGACCTCGTCTATTCTCTTCTTCTCTCCTTTGGGAAATCTAAGTCTCGGTGGGGTCTTTCTAAGGGCTATTGCCGACTCCACCACTTCTCTGACATTTACTGGGAAGGTGAATTCTTCTCCCTTGAACTGTGGAACATATCCGACAAGTTTCCCTGCCTCCTCAGGTCGACCAGTGACGTCTACGCCGTTCAGGACGACCTTCCCTTGTACAGGGATGAGGCCAAGTATCGCCTTGAAGAGGGTGGTCTTCCCAGATCCGTTGGGGCCTATGACTACTATTAAGCCAGGTCCTTCGAGAGTAAAGGTTTCTCCCTTGAATACGATGTCATTGCCATAAGAAACCCTAAGATTCTCTACTTCTATCCTTTGACTAGACATCTAAGGTCGTGCACAATATGGGCTAAGTATTTAAAAATATGTGCACACACTTGCATGATGATATTAAGGGTACTCGTGATATTGGCATTAACGCTTCTTCCAACAGCCAGCCTATCGGCTAATCGAGGGCTTACTGTGGTGGTTACGTTTTCTAACCTCGTGCCTGATGTTAAACAGCTAGTTTGCGCTGCAGATAAGGTTGAATCCCTTGTCCCTCCTGGAGTAGACCCGCACGATTACGAGCTCAGGCCAGAAGACATAACAAAGCTTTCAGAGGCCGATATAATAATATCAACAGCCCATGCGCCATTTGAGAAGATCATCAGCGAAAAAGTTAGGGGAGGAGAGCTGAAAGCGAAGCTCGTGGAAATACCTAGTATCGGGGGAATGGTAATCAAGGTCAATCCTGCTACGGGCCAGCCGAACTACCATATGCCGATATATGATCCCTACAACTACCTCACCTTCATGAGGTACCTTAAGAACCTGTTAGTTGAGCTAAATCCGTCCTGTACCAATGAATATGAGAGGAATTTCGCTGAGATTAGGAAGAAGATTGAAGATATCATTGCTAGAGCTCCTCAGCTGAAACTAGACGTCGTAGCTACCTCACCTCAGGCCCAGTATGCCGTGGAGTGGATGGGGATGAAGATAAGATATCTCATCATGAAGGAGAGAGGAGTACCTGCGACATCCAAGGATTTACTTGATATAAGGAAGGGCATCATGAAAGGAGAGCTTAAGCTAATGGTCATAGTTGGTAGGGGGGACACGCAGATAAATAATAAGGCTTTAGAGCTAGCTAATGAGAACGGACTTCCCTATATCGTGATACCATCCCCTCTCGAAGTGAGGAGTATCCCGGATAAACTTGAGGATATCTGCAGAGAGATCTCTAGCGTTAACATTGTTGCGAAAAGATCTTGGCAGGAGAATGAGCTCCCCCTCTACCTTTCCCTAGTTGGGATAGCTCTAGCGCTCGGAGTGGTCTTATATCTCACCATCAAGAAGGAGTAAATGCCTTAAGCTATCCTCGTGAGGAACACCGATGAGTGAGTGGGCCAGGAGGGCGCATCACTATCTCAATATTACCGGCCGCTTTAGAGGTTTCAGGAACCTAAGTGATGGTCAAAAGTACCAAGTGGTGAAGGAGGGGCTCTTAGAGTTCCTAGAACAGAATCCTCTGTCTAAAGAAGAGGCAGAGGAGGCGCTAGAGTGGTTCCTCTCTAGGAAAAAGATTCATGAAGCTAAGGCTCTTGCAAAGATAATGAAGCTTAAGTTTAGAAGGAGAAGGTGATTCAAAAGCTCTCGAGATCCCTCATCTCTAGGAAGGCCTATAAGTATCAATTGCGGGACATCTTCCTCTTCAGCGTAATTGTAGCTTTTTAAAGAGGAGATAGGGGCTCGGTTCGGCACTGCTTCTTCATGAGTCTGCGCCCCTTCGCCACCTCATCGCCCCTAATAAGTGAGTAATAACTATACTCCTTAATGCTTACCATCAATGAGAGTAAAGCGAGAGAAGTATCCCTTGCGATATCAGAGCTTGGACTTAGAGGGGATAGCTACTTAGACGAACTCCTCTTTCCCTCACCTAATGATGACCTCGAACATCAGATGGCTTTCTTCACATCTATGGTA
>JAGGTZ010000153.1 GCA_021158805.1 Thermoproteota archaeon
ATATAATATAATGCACTGTTAATATATCTTTAAAATATATTTTCTGGAAGAAATAGATAAAAACAATCAATTTACTGGTGTATTGGAAAAATTTAAATATGGAATGTTAGTCAATATACATGGAAGATTGAGGGGAGGTGAGAGTATGGTCCTCGGGGGGAGAATTGGACCTTGATTTCCTCCTGAGGAACCCTCCTCCCTTCAATCTTCCATGATTATGTGAAGTCTTATTTTTGTGATAGAATATTTATCAATTTTTGTGAAGCCCTCACATCGGTGACCTCGATGAGCTATCTCAAGGTAGCTAGGTGTGACAAATTACCCATGGACAAACAACCAATAGAAATTGTTGAAAGAAAGGGAAAAGGCCATCCCGATACGATTACTGATGGAATAATGGAAAGGGTAGCTCTGGAGCTGAATAGGGAATATCTCAAACGGTTTGGGGGAATACTACATTATAACGCCGATAAGTCGCTACTCGCAGCTGGGGTTTCGGAACCGAAATTCGGTGGTGGAAAAATCATAGAGCCCATGCTTATAGTGTTCGGCGACAGAGCGACTACCTCCTTTGCCGGAGAGGAGATTGATATCGATAAGATCGTTACTGATGCTGCTAAGCACTGGATAAAGGAGAACCTCAGATTTGTGGATCCGGAAGAGCATGTTAGATATCAAATCGAACTCAAAGAGGGTAGCGCTGAACTCACTGATATATTCAGGAGAGGCCAGGAAGTAATGGGTGCTAACGATACCTCGGCTGCAGTAGGCTATGCACCTCTATCACGGACGGAGACTGTGGTCTTAGAACTTGAGCAGTTTCTGAACTCAGAAGAGTTCAAAAAGGAATTCCAAGAGACCGGTGAGGACATAAAGGTAATGGGAAGCCGACATAATGGTCACTTAGATCTCACCATAGCAATGGCTTTCGTAGACAGGTTCGTTAATAGCGAATCAGATTACTTCAGGAGTAAACAGGAAGTTTTAGAGAGAATAAAAGAATTCCTCAACGATAAGTTCTCAAATGACTTTGAGAGCATTGATGTACATCTAAATACACTGGATGTACCTGGAAGGGGAGTCCGTGGCGTCTATCTGACGGTTCTAGGTACATCTGCTGAAGGAGGTGATTCCGGGCAGGTGGGGAGAGGAAATGGGGTGAATGGCGTAATCCCCCTCATGAGGCCTAGGAGTTCGGAGGCAGCTGCAGGGAAGAACCCCATCAGTCATGTAGGTAAGATCTACAACGCATATACTCATGAGATAGCTAGGAAGATTATAGAAGAAGTGGAGGAGGTCAAAGAGGTTTATGTGTGGCTTCTTAGTAAGATAGGTAGACCTATCAATGAACCAGCCCTAGCGGCGGCTGAGGTCTACACGGAAGGAAACTTCGACGACATCAAGGGGCAAGTCGAGGAGATAATAGCTAGGGAGGTTAGTAACATAGGAGAATTCGTTAACAAACTCATTGATGGGATGATCCCCGTTTATTGATTTCCAATGGCGATATATGTCAAATACATCGTTCTTACCCTCTCCTTTAAGGTATTTTCCATTTTTTCCCTCAAAAATCTCACGTACTTATCCCAGCTACCACGTCCTTCCTCTATCTTGCTGGAGGATTTTCTTGCCTCTACAATGATGTCTTTTAATGAGAACTCCTGCCCCCAGAGACCCCTCATAACCTCCTCAAAGGATGCCGGTGATATCCCTAAGTAAGTCTCTACTATAGGCTTTAATTCCTTAACACGACCTTCAGATTTCAATCCTTGAAGTATATATACTAACGTCTTCTGTCCCATTGAGCTTAGATCTCTAAGGAGAGATCCTATGTCCCAGCATACTAATGTGAACTCGGAGTTTACTAATTCCTCTAAGGGTTTTAGATCAACACCCTCTATCTCGAAGAATTCCTTAGATATTGGGTACATGTTGAACTCCTCACCGTTAAATGTACCGAATATCCCTAAGGTTACAGCATCCGTTAACTGAACAGTGATTATATCTAACGAGGCTATCTTATGTGCCTTGGATGGTTTTGGTATCATGATCTCCTTTCCTTCTAGGATTATAGGTACCCTCTGCGTTAGTATTATGTAGTCCACGGCCCTCCTCGCGAATTTCTTAGCTAGATCCCATCTCAGTCCAGAAGCTACTAGCTCATAGTGCGCTTGGTCGTCAATCAACATAAGCAATATTTCTGACAAGTCATCTGGTTCAAAAGACTCTACCTCCTTAGCTATCTCTACCCAGTCGAGGTACTCTATCAAGCCAGCCGACTCAGGCTCATGTATTAATAGGATTTTCTTATCTCCGATGTTGGAGACATCATATACTAGGGAGTCTATAGGTATCCCCCTAGACCTCCTAAGGACTAGCAGAAGGGTGGCTAATCCTATCCTGAGCCATGTCAGGTCTTCAGAGGGATCCAGCTCTATAGACAGGCCATACGTGTAATCTCTATAAATCCCGCCGGTAGGCCCTACAACGGGAAGAGACATGCTCTCTCTAATGAAGAGCGTCCTATCGCCAACTGGAACGGACCGCACTTTTCCTGACGATATCCTCCAATAGACCCTATTGGGAATCTTGGTTCTAAGTCCGAATCCCATGACAGGAGGGTCGACGACGCATATGACTTCGCTACTCAGTCTTCCCTTGAAATAATCATCTAATATATCTGGTCTCTCGCCCCAATCCATCTTTATCTTCTCATACTCTTCAAGAACGAACGCTAGAGGATCAAAAGAGTAGACGGTAGAATATGAAAGGGGTTCTTCCACAACGCCCGTGATTACCCTGCCTCTCCTAAGGAAATCAACTATGATAGCATCATTACTATAATCTATACTCCCTGGCTGAAATCTCTCAACTAGATCGCAATGCCCAATGTCCTCAACGTATCTCAGACTTCCATTTTCCCTTATGGCCCGCTTAAATCCGTATGGTGGTCCAAACTCGTAGAAATTGATGTTGTCCCAAACCCTCTTCCCTCTCTTAGTTAACGAGCCTTCGGCCACTAACCTTAAGGACCTTAACATTTCAAACTCCTCTTCTGTTAGTAAATCTCTGAGCCTTGGATGTAGGAACTTGAACAGACCTTCAAATAACGTAGAATACTTGTTCTGGGGATTAGCTAGAGCTATCTCCAATGGAAGCTTTAGCCACGACATCACAGCTTCTCGTCCTCTTAATAGAAGCTCTCTATCCCACCTGTATAGTGGGAAAATTACTGTCTCTGTCCATCTAACCTCTTCTCTCCTACCTTTACGGCCTTCCCTCTGTTTAAACTCTCTAACACTCTCTGGAAGACCTAAATGGACTATCCGGACTACCGTTCCTATATCTAGGCCTTGTGAGAGAGTTCTTGGGCTTATTATTATCTTAATCACTCCCTTTCGTGCACCTTCTTCAATCTCCTCCCTCTCCTTCTTTGATACAAGGTGATGATGAGAGGCTACGTTCTCTAAACCAAACTCGGTTCTTAGTCTCCTCTTCAAGCTCTCTGCGGATCTAATTCCCCTTGTGAAGACCAATGTAACGCCCTCATCCTCTACATAGTGGGCAATTATCTCGGCAGGATCCAACTCCGGGCGTGGGATTTCGACACCAAGCGACCTTAAGAGTTCTACAACTTTGTATACCTCACCTTTGAATACTTCAAAGTCGCTAAGGGCTCTTCTTATATCCTCTCCCACTGGTAGGCTTAGTAACTCCTCCTTATACTTCAGTACCACTTCCCATATTTTCTCTAGGTTTTTCCCTAGAACAACGAAGACTTCGTTTCTGAGCCTAAATGGTTTCCCTCTTATGACGACGGTCTCCCTCCCATTTATCGCTGTCAAGCTCCTGGATAACTCCTCAGGATTCCCTAGCGTAGCAGTCAGCACTACAAACTGTGGTGGCTTTTCGGTTAGAAGAGAAATTATCCTCATCATTGATAGTATAAGAGCTAATTCTCTAGGTCCATAGAAATCTAACTCATCTATTACGAGGAGATCTAATTTCTCAATAAAACCCGAAAGATACGATCCCCTTGAACAGAGACGCTTGAGGTCAGTTAGTAAGAAAGCAGGATTTGTGACTATTAAGTCGAAACTAGATAGCTTTGCCCTGAGACGAGACCTTCCAATCTCTTTTACCAGCTCTGATCTCCTTCTAGCATCTATGACTTGGGATCTAAGGCCTAAAGCCTTAGAATACTCCTCCAGTCGCCTTATCTGATCATTAGCGAGGGCAAGCGTTGGATATATTGCTATAGTCTTTCTTCCCTTTAATGCATGGAAGAACCACGCCTCCGTTTTCCCACTACCGGTGCCGGAGATCAGTATGACATTTTTCCCCTCCTCTAGTGATCGTAAGGCCTCAGCTTGGTGGGAATAGAGCTTCATCTCTGAGATTCGGGAAGGCCTTCCAGGCCAAGAAGAGAGAGAAGGAGCGAGATCTCCAAACTTCAAGTCAACCCTTTCGGGCTTGATCTCCTCCTCTACATAGGAATAGTAATTATAACCTAGTAGCTCAAGTAAGGTTGAGGTACTTATTCGAGCCAAAGGACCTACCTTTTGGAAATCCTCACCTCTAATATGCCGTTCCTGTAGGTAGCCTTCGTTCTTTTAGGATCTATCTCCATTGGTAGCTGAAGCTTCTTTAAGAAGTCTTTAGCCCTTATCGTAAGTTCGTTACCCCTGACCTTCACGGATATATCGTTCCTCCTGACGCCAGGTAAGTCTGCAACAATAATAATCTCATCTTCTAACTCTATAACATCTACTCCCTGCTCCTCTAATTCCAAAGGAGCACCTCCCACCTTCCTAACATTCTCAGAACTGGAGGGAAAACCTACAACGAAATCATCCGGGGAATCCTCCTCTGATGCATATGAGAACGACTCATCTTCTAGCTCGCCGAAATTTATCTCACCATCGATAAATCTAGAGAGATCCTCATCCATTCTCTTGAAGAGATCAATCATATCTTTTATAAAGTAGCTAAATATATCCCTGTAAGGCTCTCTCTTCCTTTCTTCGTCCAATGTCTTCCCCCTCATACTACCCCTACTAGTAATCCTATTTAATCACTTACCTGTTGCTTTTCATCGAGGACTTGAACAGCGGAAACCCTCCCGGACTTGCTTACTAATATTGAATGAGAAGCTATGTCCCTAAACCTGGGGGAATGAGTAACTACTATCATTTGGGGCACATTAAGGCTGGAAAGGGAGTCAACTAGGGTATTTATTCTCTCCTCATCTAGATGGATGGTAGGCTCATCAAGTAGGAATGTCTCGATGTTAGACATCATCAAGTACCTAGCGATAGCTAGCCTCAATGCCAGTGCCAGAGCTATCTTCTCGCCTCCACTTATCCTATCCAGTGGGTAAATAGAATTCCCCTTCTTAAGCTTAGGTGTAAAGTCCTTATCTAGCTCTACAGAATCGTAATCAAAGCCAAAGGACCCAAATATCACATTTAACTCTTCCTCGATAGATGGTCTGGCTTTCTCCCTTATTAGAATCTGTATACCCTTATCTTTGCTAAATACCTCTCTAACCTTCTCTATTTTCGTTTTAAACAACTCTAACTTTTCCTTTCTCTTCCTTAGTTCCTTAAGTTTCTCCTCCTTATCTTTCAATTGGGATAGCTGATCCTCTAACCTCTTTATCTCCCCTGATAAGTTCCCTTTAACGGTCAAAATCTCTTCTAGTTCGTGCTCTAACTCAGTAATATTCTTACGTAACCTTTCAAGGTTATCAGGGCTATACCCTAACTGCGAAATTTCTTCTTGTATCTCCCTGACCTTAATCTCCTTATTCGAGATCTCTCTCCTGAGAGACTCGATTTCACTCTGAAGCATCTCCCTGGTTTTGGATATCTCCTTAATCCTCTCTAACTCCTTTACAGCTTCTAAAGAACGCTTGTACTCTAATCTGACTTCCTCTAAACTAATTAGCGACCCAATAAGCATCTTAAGCCTGGACTCCATGGCCTCAACCTTCTTCTTTAACTCGTCTGGACTTTCTTCGCTACGAAGCTGTTGCTCTAAATCTCTAATTCTAGTTAGGATCACTTCCTTCCGGGAAATTACGTCCCTCAACTCTCTAAGTCGTCTTTTCTTAACTTCTAACTCCTTAAGCCTGGGTTCCATGGATTCGATTTCAGATCTTAGCTTTTGACTCTCTCTCCTTAGTTTTTCTAACTCCTCTTCCGAAGATTTTATTATGTTCATAGCATGGTCCAATTCCTTGACCTCTATAGATCTGAGATTCATCAGTTTATTCGCTAAGGACCCTTTCTTTGATGATAACTGGGCTATTAATGCTTCAATGCCCTCTTTCTCATTTTCTACAAGCCTTAACTCTCTAGAAATTCTTTCTCTAATCCTCCTTAAGGTGAGTTCATCCAACTTGGAGCCACAAAGCGGACACTTGTCGATTTCACCCTCAAGTTCAGATAGATACTGTCTTCTCTGCCTGATCCTCTCATCTAATGAGGCCTTTTTCTCCCTTAAGGTAGCTACCTTGCTCTCTATATCTTCTATAGCCTGCTCTAATGAAATTATCTCCCTATCAATAAGTCTCCGGGCTTCTTCGGCTGAAGTAACCTCTTTCATCAAGATCTTGGAGATATCTCTGAGGATCAGGTTAGCTTTCTCTCTCCCCTGCTCCATTGTTCTAGTGAGCTCTGATACCCTAGCCTCTAGATAACTTAACTTTTCCCTGTAACCACTTAGCAGGATAGAGATCTCTTCTAACTCCCTTATCTCCCCTTCCAACCTATTAGCTTCCTGTTTATCGTGTTCTAATCCACTAACCTCTCTCTTATAAGCTGATAGCTCCTGATACTTCCCCTCTAACTCTCTTAATTTACTTCTTGCGGCGTTAAGCTCAGTGAGGATCTCATATGCTTCTGAAAGGGTCTCATACCTCGAAGCAAGCGCCTTCAACTCAGGTAGCTTAGATAGCTCCTCATCTATCTTACTTATGTCAGATTCCTTCCTCTCTAGTTCTTCCTTAAGCTTGACTAGCTGCTCCTCCAGAATACTCGCCTCCTTCATCAATTCCCTGTATCTCCTATCCAGTTCTTCGATCCTAACTAGCTCTTCTCTGAGAGAGGCAAGATCCTTTCGGGCCAACTCCTCTCTCTCTGCTATCTCGGCTAATTGGGACTTGAGCCTAGATAGCTCCTCATTTACCTCTTTCTTCATGCGATATACATCTCCTAACCCCTGCATCTCTCCTTCTATCGAGGAGATCTTCCTATCTAGGGCATTTATAACATCCCTCAAATCATTCCATATTTTCTCCAGTATATCTATGCCCAGAAGTCTTCCAAGGATCTCTCTCCTTTTAGAAGGACTCTCCTCTAATAGGTCAGCTATTTCCCCCTGACGAATGTATATAGCGTTTAAGAAGGAATCTTTTCCTATTCCCAAGAGAATCTCTATCTGCTTGCTTACTTTACTCGGATCTCTTAGAAGAAGCTTCCTTTTGCCATCTATCAGTTCATAGAGATGAGCTCTAGATGACTTCTCAGCTTTAGACCTCTCTCTTACGACAAGATATGTCCTACCGTTTAGTTCAAACTCAAGCTCAACTGACATCCTATTGGTCCCACTCCTGATTAACATATCTTGCCTGGACCTCATGCTATCTGGGAAGAGCGCGTAGGCTATGGCCTCAAGTATAGTAGTCTTACCTGTCCCATTTTCCCCTATTATTGCATTAATCCCGTCCGTAAATGTTATCTCTGAACTGGCGTGTGAGCCGAAATTTTCTAGTCTAAGGCGTTTTATAATCACTTTAATCTCCCTCAGCCATCGAAATCAGCTTCTGAATGAAAGGATCGCCTCTTCTTCCTTCCCTATACCATAGATCAAAAACCGTTAGGGCGAGCCTTTTCACATCATCATCTAATCTCATAGATCCTATAGCGCTATGGACAACATCTTCTAATCCTATCCCGGTTGGAATCTGTTCAGCTGGTCTCTCTACCTTGTCCTGTCTCACCTCATCTATCTTGACATAGAGGGCCTTGTCCTGTAGAGCTCGCTTAAACTCCAGTTTCACTAGTCCTACCTTAACTTCATTTACCTTAACCTTGCCAACTATAACGGGTCTATCTTCTAGAGAGGAAATGAATTGACTAACCGTCTCTATGAGGCTGTATAACTCCCTCGTGTTAGAAATCCTCTCATTAATATAGACAAAGGGCCTGGTCTTAAGTGCTAAGGGCCTTACCTCAACGGAACCCTTATCCAAATCGATCGAAAGTATGGACTTTCCTTCTCTCACAGAGATAGGAACTTCCCTCATCTCTATAACCTCAGTAGACCCTGAATATGCGAAGACCCTATTCCCTTTCCTATACACTACTCTATTGTGATAATGACCCATAGCTACGTAGTCGAAGGAACTCCTAGCAATATCACTAATCTCTATCTCTGGATAAAAGGCCTTTATCATACCTTTAACTCCCTGATGGATCATTAAGATGGAGGGGCAGTTGCAGATCTGTTTCCTCTTTCTATCCAAGCTCTCTATAGTTTCAACAATGTGAGCCCCCCTACTCGTGTAGGGGATACCCCCTATTACCAGATCACCAATTCTCTCAATTCCTGGACCCAATCTAAAGAAATTCTTAAATCCTAACCTCTCAAACAACCTCTTTAGATTCACTATCGGGGAAGTGATCCTCCTCCTGATGGTGTCAGCTCCTAACTCATGATTCCCCTCGATTATCGCAATTGGGATGTCCCTCTCCAGTACCTTCAAGAAGCCCTCA
>JAGGTZ010000017.1 GCA_021158805.1 Thermoproteota archaeon
GGACCGCATCTGCTCCCCACTAGCTTCACTTCCTTGACCACGAGTGATGTGTAATCTAGCTCTGAAGCTATGCCGTGAGTCGACTTGGCTGCTATTACCCCTCTAGGCCTGACGAACTTTAGGGCTATGGCCAGACCTTCTGGAGCACCAGTGGCTTCCACGACGTAATCAAAGCCCTGACCTTCCGGCGTTTCACTTTTCATAAAATGCTCTAACTCATTGACGGGAATGAACTCAAATCCCATGCTCTTAACGAGCCCGGCCTTTGGTGAATCTTCTCTGGCGCTAACCACTAGGATCTCCGGGCTGTAGAGTCTCAGTACATGTGCTGCTAGAAGGCCTATGGCCCCAGCCCCGAGTACTAGGAAGTTTTTCCCGCGTGGCCTCTCCATTACAGTCATCTGTATCGCCGCAGCTAATGGTTCTACGAAGCTCGCCTGGAGAGGTGTTAACTCTTCTACCACATGGAGGTTCTCTACAGGGGTCAGTACGTAATCTGCCATTCCGCCATTTTCAGATATGCCTAAGGCTCTCCTATAGGGACAATGTGTCTTCATACCGTTTCGGCAAAACCAGCACTTACCGCAAGTGATGTTTATCTCCGTAGTTACCTTCTTACCTACCAAGGCCTCATGTTCGTCTTCACCTATCTCTTCGACGATCCCAGCTATTTCATGACCTAGGATGAGTGGAAGCTTACCCGGCCTATAAGTTCCCAGATATATGGCTTTGTCCGTCCCACAGATTCCTACCTCCAATACCCTTAGCTTAGCCCATCCCCTTCGGGGATGTGGGTCCGGAAGCTCCTCAATAGTAATCGACCTTGGGGAATGGAGAAGAGCTGCCCTCATTAGGTAATTCGTTTAACAGAAAGATTTATCCTTATCTGAGCTTGTGAAGAAGTATTTAAGAGGAACATCCCTTTGATGGGCAGCTAATATTGCTGTACCCCTGACTAACTGAGGCTACGCTAATTTTTCGGAAGACCAGAGATTCTAGGTCAAAGGAAACCTTAGATTCCTCCTCTAAAACATCTTTCAAGCGTGCTGAGGCGTTAGAATGCTTCTCTAAGGAGCAGAACTCTTTCACCCTTATCGATAGGTCATATGTACCAATTCTCCTGGCAAGCTTAATGCTATCGTCTTTATTCATACCGATAAGGGGTCTTAGGACCGGTATCCTCACGGCTTCCTCTATTACGCACAGATTCCTGAGTGTTTGAGATGAAACTTGCCCTAGACTTTCACCAGTAACGATAGCTAGCGCTCCGATCTCACTAGCTAACTTTTCTCCTATCCTGTACATGAACCTCTTTAACACAACCTGCCTAAGGCCTTCTTTAACCTCTCCGGCTATCTGGAGTATTAGGTCTGGAACATCCGCCACGTAGAACTCTCCCCTTATATACCACCTCTCCCTCAACAGACTAGCAATTTCTAAGGCGTTAGCTTCAGGTTCAGGAAGCCCCGGATTTATGAAAAGGAAGTCAAGGCTTAGACCTCTTCTAGCCATTAGCCAAGCGGCTACAGGACTGTCTATGCCACCTGAGAACAGGACGACCGCCTTCCCTTGCGAACCATACGGAAGTCCACCTGGCCCGTCGCAGGTCTGGTCGAATACATAGGCCTTATCAGATATTTCGATGCCGATCGTCAAATCGGGATTCGATAGATCTACTGACGCACCGGTAACCGATTTGATAACACCACCGATCTTCCTCCCCAGATCTATTGATCTCCAAGGAAAGGATTTATCCGACCTGTGAACCCTGACAGCGAAGTTCATACCCTTCTTTACCTTTAACTTGGCTAATGCCTTTGCTGTCTCCTGTATGGCCTCTAATTCTTTGCTTGTAGTGATTGCAGGGCTCACAGAAACAACCCCAAATACCCTGGAGAGTTTATCGGCTGCCGCTTCCGCCTCCTCAGTATCTATGTAGATCCTTCCCCTCCCCCTCCTTATTTCGTAACCCGTATCGGATAATACCCTCTTTATGTTCTCCAAAAGTATGGACTCCATCTTTCTCCTAGTTACCTCAGATTTAGTCCAGATCTCACCATATCTGACAATAACGGTATTATACATCCTTACTGATCCCCTGAAGGTTTATAGACTACACAGCTAACGAGACCATCCTCCTCGCTAAGTAGCTCGAACTCGAATCCCTTCTTCTTGACAAGTACCTCAACGCCTTTCGCGGGAAATCTCTCATTGTCAAGCTTGAGGAGAAGGCCTTCCCCCTCCCCTAACTCGCGAAGAGATCTGAGTAGTGTGATAACAGGTGATTCAGTACAGCCTTTAATCCTCTTAGTTATGTCCAGCTTTGAGACTATCTTATACTTCACGCCTGCCCCTTCCCCCATAAAGCCTCTCGATTAGCTCTTCCTCTTCCAGTGCCTGCTTCTCTGCTGGTGTAATTTCATCAGGCAGCCAGCCAGGTCTTTCCTTATCCTTATAATAGGATCTTATTGCCCGTCTCAGACCTCCGACCGCTAAAATGCTGCAATGTCTCTTCACCGGAGGTAAGCCGCCTAGCCTTTCAGCTACATCCTGCCATTCAATTTTCCACGCCTCTCTCAGCTTCATACCTGTAATCATCTCAGTTAGCATGCTTGCCGCAGCTATGTTAGCTGCACAGCCATAACTCTCGAATTTAGCTTCCTCTATGATATCCTCACCATCCTTCCTAGTTATCCTGAGGTATATGTTGATGACATCGCCACAAGCAGGGCTACCGGCTTGAGAAAACGCATCTGGGTTCTCCATCTTTCCATAGTTCTTTGGTTTCTTGAAGAGCTCTAGGACTTTAGGAGTATAGGGAAGGGGGACTCTTGTGCTCAAATTCTCACCTTGTATAACAATTGTAATCCGCTTATTAACCTTTCCCAAGTGGACTTAACTTCCTTAGCCTTTCTACTGCCCCAATAACCTGCTCAACAACGTATCGCATATCATCTAGCTCATGATACCTAGTGAGCTTGAATAAAATGCTTCCATGAGCCTCTTCGTATTCCCTCCCTATAGCTAACATTACATGACTTGGTTCCAATACCCTGCTCGTGCAAGCACTCCCGCTAGAGACATATACCCCTCTCATGCTCAGCTCCACGGTTAGGGCCTCACCCTCAACATGGAGGAAGCTTATGTTCACGTTATCGGAGACCCTTTCCCTACCCCTAGGACCATTTAGCTTCGTATCTGGAACGCTTTCCAAAATGGAGTTCATAAGGTAATCCCTCATCGAGGCGATCTTCTGATTATGCTCATGGAACCCCTCGAACGCCAGCTCTATGGCTTTCTTGAAACCCGCTATGGCTGGCACATTCTCCACACCCGGCCAGAGGTGTTGAGAGCTAA
>JAGGTZ010000114.1 GCA_021158805.1 Thermoproteota archaeon
AGCTATTACAAACCAGTTTCAAACTGATTTCAAATACGTGATTTTATGGTGTTTCATCCCAATTTTAGTGGGGCGACAAGATGAGAATGAATAGGTTGGCCCTGTTTAGCATCCTGCTGGTTGCAGGCTTGGCAATGGGAGGTGTAGCAGCAGCTTTGGGAGCAAACGATCTTCTGCAGGGGTTTGCAGGGAAGGAAGTAGCACTAGTAGTGATGAATGACCAACTAAAAGTATATGAAGGAAAAGTATATAAAGACGGCAAATTGGTAAAGGAAATTACATTGTCACCGGGAGGGAAATATATTATAGAAACACCAGGAGGACGTAAAGTAGTAATAATACGTCATAAGGAAGTGGGGCGACAAATTGAAAAGGCGCAGGCAGAACATAAAAAGGAGATGGATAAGTGGCTTGAAATAGTCAATAAGGATAGCAGAATATACAAATTGACTAATGGAGAAGGCATACATGAGGAAATGGTAAGTAGCTCGATAGTTGAGGGCGACGTAGTAACTCTAATGGTGAAAGTTGGAGGCAAGTACTACAAGATCACAATAGACTTAAACAGCGAAATAGTGAAGTCGGTAGAGGAGCAAAGTTCAGGCAGAGCAGAGAGTTGTTACGGGCCAGGATGTAGCGGATAAAGTAGCTAGGAACCGTCCCACCTCCTTTCTTTTTTATTTTGTATTTGTATTAGTTAGGGTGAAAAAGATGAAAGGTAAAGAATTTCGTGGGAAAACAGCATTTATGGCAGCTTTGTTTTTCGCCTCGGTATTCATCTTGGGATTAAAGCTATTGAATCCAAGACCAATCAAAATAGTCATAGAAGGTCAAAATGCGTCTATTACCCAAATCCCAGGATTTTTCACGCTTGAGGATGCTATAATTATTGTAGTAGCTTCTATTGTCCTTGGCGTCAGCGGAACTTATTTACTATCCTTCGATTCAGTCGAGAAACCTGCTGGTGAATTGGTGCTCGAGGAAAGAAGAAAGAGATGGAAAGAAATAGCAAAAACATTGAAGGAGGACGAGCGTAAGGTATATCAGGCAGTAATTGAAGCTGGCGGAATTATAGAACAAAGTGAACTTCCAGAAAAAACAGGAATGTCGAAGGCGAGTGTTAGTAGGGCTTTGGATTTGCTAGAGAGTAAAGGTCTGGTTGAGAGGAGAAGGAGAGGAATGGGAAATATTATTTTGCTGAAATGAATAGATGCTTCCAAGAGGCTCGAAGGTAATATATTAACCATTGCTGCTGACCATGCCCTCTACCATCCGCACTTGTTCAATAGCTTCGACAAAGTTTGTATCTAATATACTCCATTTTTATAAGGAAAACTGATGCAATCAAGTATCATAAAAGAATTATGAGAGGTGAAGAACATGAAAGTAAAATCGGGATTCCTTAGATTCGTAGCATTGGCTGTGGCTTGTCTGATAGGAATTGGTTTGGTCAGTTATCACTATCTTCAGCAGCAATTGAAAGTAGAACAAGAAGAAATTGTGAGAGAAGCTGTTCAACTGTCGCAAGATCAGGGAAAATTCCCTACAAATGTCCAATAAAGGTTTTGGAAAGCAATTTAGTTGCTAAGTTGGGAAAAGTGAAAGAAGTTCATTTAACATTGGCATGCAGAGGTAAAGCACTTAAGGCGAAGGTTGACTGGCAGAGCAAGGAAGTGATATTGGTAGAGGATGCCTAAGAATTAACCTTCGTGGACTCTCGCTTCATTGCTAATACACTCGAACAATAAGTTATATAATTGTTCTACTAACAATAGGTTGACAGAACTTTAATAGAAATGTGATAGTTTATCAGAGGATACTTCAGGAGACCACAGAATGAGGATAGGACTAATAGGACCCTACTATCCCGCTATAGGTGGTGTTCAGATATACTTAACGTACTTAGCAAGGGAGTTCCTAGACATGGGACACGAAGTTGTGGTATTTTCATATACAAATGCCTCTCCTCAATCATACGAGAAGGTCATTAGAGCTCCAAGCCCAAAAATTCCTGGCCTCAGGGGGCTATCTTTCATAGTCTTCACAGCTCTAAATCTCTCGAGAGAGGAGTTAGATGTTATATCAGCGCATTATGCTTTAACATCGGGTGTGGCGGCTCTACTTTCAGGAAGGAGGTATACTGTGACCCTTCACGGGAGCGATCTAAAGATGGGAAGGAGTATCTGCAGGATGGTATCGATGAGATCATCTGCCGTAATAACCGTCAGTAATTGGCTTAGGGATGAGATCGAGGAGATGGGATTGAAGGTTACTAAAGTCATCCCAGGAGGTATTGATGAGAAACTATTCAAGGATCTTCCCCCCAAAGAGCATGTAAGGGGAGAATTAGGTCTTAACGGGAGGGTTGTACTCTCTGTAGGCTCTCTAACCTATGATAAAGGGTTTGACCTGATACCAGTCATTGCGAAAATCGTCATATCCAAGGTTAAAGACGCTAAATTCCTTATAATAGGTGAAGGCCCCATTGGTGGATCGATCTTAGGGAAGATAAAGGAGTTTGGTCTTGATGATAAGGTAAAACTCTTAGGAAGAAAGAGCTATCACGATACTATCAGGTACTACAGGGCAGCAGATATCCTACTACACCCAGCCAGACATGAGGGATATGGGTTAGTGGCTCTAGAATCCCTGGCTGCAGGTACCCCGGTAGTAGCGACAAACGTTGGTGGATTGAAGGATGTGATAGAAAATGGAGTCAACGGCTTCCTAGTGGATATGGACTCCAAAACACTAGCAGAGAGGACAATAGAGCTTCTATTAAAGGAAGATCTCAGAAGGAAAATGGGAGAGAGAGGTAAAGAGAAGGCTCTTAAGAGAACTTGGAGGAAAGTAGCTGAGGAGTACATAGAAGTATTCAGGGGGTTAGTATGAAATTCAAGCAAGTTATAGTTGTTAGAAAGGATCTCAAGATAAGTTGTGGAAAACTTGCAGTCCAGGTAGCCCACGCATCTCTAGAATCTGCGGAGGTAGCCCGAAGGAAGTTCCCAGATATCTTCAAGAAGTGGAGAGATGAAGGAGGTAAGAAGGTCGTGGTTTATGTGGACAGTGAACAAGAGCTTATCAATGTGTACAATAGGGCCTCTGACTTGGGACTGCCTACAGTCCTCATAAGGGATGCAGGACTCACGGAACTAGAACCAGGCACACCCACGGCTGTTGGAATTGGCCCATATGAGGGCAAAGAGATAGATAAAATCACAGGGGAGCTGAGGCTCTTCAAGTGATCCCCCCTAAGCTAGACAGGAAATTAGGTATGCTGTCCTATCTCACATCTTCACCAAGGATAAAGGGGAAACTGAGGGAGAAATTATCTGATTTCATAGTAGATGAGGTCTTAAGGGGATATAGGGCTTCTAGGGTATTCTTGGGGCTTACTCCCTTCCAATTTCCACCGGGGGCATATCTATACGTAGTGGTGGCCAAATTTTCTGCAGTAGATACTAACAATATCTCTCATGTGATTTCAAGGAGACTAGGGGGAAGAGTAAGGTTTGCCGGCTTAAAAGATGCTAGAGCAGTAGTCTTCCAATTTTTCTCCGTAGAAGGGCATTATAAGGCTAAGGTAATTGAGACGAATGGTATAAGAGCAATACCCATTGGAAGGGGCAGAGAACCTATATCTCGGGGCTCTAACGACGGTAATTATTTCACTATTGTTGTCAGGGGAGTAGATAATGCTCCTCTATTAGAGAAGTTCCCAAACTTCTTCTCATATCAAAGATTTGGGGTGAGAAGGCCTTTCAATCACGAAATAGGGAAACTTCTACTACTGAGAGATCTGGAAGGAGCTAAAAGTATGATTCAAATGCAAGGTTATGATGTAAGTGATGCCAAGAGCCTAAGGGAGATGGCCTCTATTTTGGGAGTTAATCGCCTCAGATTTTATATAAACGCCTATCAGTCCTATTTATTCAATATCCTACTCTCAAAGAGACTAGAGGATGGCATTAGTCCGAAAAAAGGGGACTTCATCCTTAAAGGTGGGGAAATATCTCTGTATCCCAATGAGGGCCACTTATTGCTCCCTCTTATAGGAGCTTTTACGAGAGAAAAACCGGGCTGGTTAATGGATAAAGTAAACGAGGTTCTCCGAGAAGAGGGAGTAGAGAAGGACATGTTCATATTTAAGGAATTGCCTGAGATAAGTGCGTTAGGTGGTTTTAGGAGGGCTATAGAAGAGGTCTCCTCACTGAAGGTGGTGAGAGGGGAAGACCGCATTGTCCTCTCTTTTTACCTAAGATCTGGTACCTACGCCACATCTTACCTTAGGGAATTAATTAAACCCACAGATCCTGTTAGACAGGGATTTATCTAGTTAGAAAAGTATCTCCACGATAAGAACAGTCCTTGGGTCCCTCAGTTCCTTAACTAAGTCCCTTGGTATATCTTTTGCTGCTGCAGTAGCCTCTACAGCTAACGTACGGTCATCAATGTAGTTAGATCTCCTAATTACAGAGTCCAATTTGTTAGAAAAGACAAGACGACTATCTCCACGAGCTCTTAATGAGAAAGACAAGCTATTAACGGTAAGGGAGATCTCTACCTCTCCTCCCTCCAATAAGTGGGTTTTAAGGGGATCCGACATATCGTAAACAGATTTATTCGCTCTTACACCTATGATGCAATCTGCTCTGACTGATATATCTGTCTCCTTTGTCAACTGCATCGTAGACCTGTGTTTAGCGGTTATGTTTGGGTGACCATAAGCTAAAATTTCCTCCCTCATATGGCTATGTAGATGGAAGATCATAAATCGTTAGTGGAGAGGCTCGTTAGGATAGGGGTAATAAAGTCCGAGAAGGTAAGGAGGGCTGCAGAGAGAGTCAAAAGGCATCTATTTGTCCCAAAAAAGTATAAGGATATGGCATATGCAGATACTCCGCTACCTATAGGGGAAGGACAGACCATAAGTGCTCCTCACATGGTATTTATGATGAACGAACTCTTAGATTTAGAGATAGGCCATAGGGTCATAGAGATTGGGGCTGGGAGCGGATATCACGCTGCTACAATAGCAGAGATAGTAGCCCCTATCGATGAACCACCTGATAAGTGGGGTTATGTAGTTACGGTCGAGATAAACCCAACCCTCTCGACTCAAGCCTACTACAACCTAAAGGAGGCAGGTTACTTAGGCAGGGTTCACGTCATTAACATGGATGGAAGCGCAGGGATTCCCCTATTAGACGAGGTAGACCGTATTTTAGTCACTGCCGCTGCTCCTGACGTTCCTGGACCACTATTCGCACAGTTAAAGGAGGGGGGAAAGATGGTCATCCCCATCGGTCCACCCGGGGGATTCTTTTATGGGCAGGAGTTATTCGTTGTGGAGAAGAAAAATGGCCGTATGATAAAGAGAAGGGTAACTGAAGTAGCGTTTGTTCCCCTGAGGGGGAGATATGGATGGAGCTGATATACAAGGGGGCTGAAGCCGAGCT